>JAJTBC010000301.1 GCA_021287085.1 Bacillota bacterium
CACACCTGGCCCTGGAAGAAGGTCTTGTTTTCGCAGATCTTTTCCACACCGCGGTGAAGGTAGCCGATTTCCGGGCGGCAGTGCTTGATGGTTTCGCCATCAAGCCGCAGCTTCACCCGCAGCACGCCGTGGGTGGAAGGATGCTGCGGCCCCAGGTTGACTTCCATTTCCTCGTTCTTGAACATCGATCACTCCGCCTTGGGCTGCTTGAGGTTGATGCCCAGCTGACCGGCCTTTTCCAGCGCGATGCGGTTGAGCATGCCGCTGCGGTCGTCGCGGAAATCGATGTCCCGCTGGCCCCAGCCCACCACCGGGTATTCCTTGCGCAGGGGATGGCCCTCCCAGCCTTCGGGGCACAGGATGCGGGTCATGTCCGGATGATGCTGGAAGCGGATGCCGAACATGTCCCAGATCTCCCGCTCCAGCCAGTTGGCGCCTGGATAAATCTGCGTGGCGCTCTGGGGCTCGAAGCCTTCGGGAATGAGGATGCGCAGCCGGAGGCGCTTCTTCCGGGCGAGGCTCGTGAGGTGATAGACCACGCTGAAGGCGAAGTCCGTGGCGGCGGGATAGTGGGTGGCGGTTTCGTCGGCCAGCATTTCGTACTTCAGGCTGGCGTCCTCGCGGCACAGCTTGAGGGCTTCGAGGATGTGGTCGCGGCCTACCTGGCAGGTCATTTCCCCGGCCTGTTCGAAGGCTTCTTCCACCTTGTCGCCCAGCAGTTCCATGAGCCGCAGCAGATCAGGAGCCTGGGCCTCGGTGGGCGCAGGGAACACCATGTCCGTATCGTTCTTCTTGGGGGCGGGCTTCACCGGAGCCGTGGGAGCTTCCTTGCCTTCAGCTTCCGCCTTGGCCTTGGCGGTTTCGTAATCGGCCAGCTGCTTCTGCCACTTGGCTTCCTCGGCCTCGGCCTGGGCTTTCTGCTCGGCCACGTAGGCGCGATAGCCCGGCAGGGGCACGGTCTTGGGCAGTTCGATCTGGCGGTTGGGCGCGGTCTTGTAGTCGTACACGTAGGGACCAGCAGGGGTTTCGGGCAGGTTCGCGTCCGACATCAGCCGACCTCCTCGAAGATCTCGCGGTAGCGATCCGCCAAGCTGCTGGTCATGATCTTGTCCTGCAGCTTCATGAACCCGTAGAACAGGGCCTCAGGCCGGGGCGGGCAGCCCGGGATATAGACATCCACGGGAATGATTTTGTCCACGCCCTGGATGGTGTGGTACGAATCGAAGGGCCCGCCGCAGGTGGCGCAGCTTCCCATGGCGATGGCCCACTTGGGTTCGGGCATCTGATCCCAGAGCAGCTTGATGGTGGGCGCCATCTTGTAGGTGACGGTGCCGGGCACGATCATGAGATCCGCCTGGCGCGGCGTGGCGCGGAAGATGCCGCAGCCGAAGCGGTCGAAATCGAAGCGGGCGGCGCCGGAGGCCATCATCTCGATGGCGCAGCAGGCCAGGCCGAACGTCATGGGCCACACGCTGGTGGCCCGGGACCAGTTCATGACCTTTTCCACCCTCGTGGTGATGAGCAGGTTCTCGAACGAGGAGGGCTGATGAATCACTCCCATGTGAGGGCTCCCTTGGACCAGATGTAGCCGTAACCGAATAGCAGCAGGAAGAGGAAGATGCCCATCTCGATGAGCCCGAAGAGGGCCAGCTCCTTCATCTGAAGCGCCCAGGGCATCAGAAAGACCGTTTCCACGTCGAACACCAAGAACATCACCGCCACCAGGTAATAGCGCACGGAAAACTTCTCCCGCGCTTCGGTGACGGGCACCACGCCGCACTCATAGGTGGAGTACTTGGTGGGAGTGGGCCAGTGGGGCCGCAGCAGTCGTGAAAGGTTGAGGATGACCACCGGCAACGCCACGGCCACCAGGAGCAGGATCAAGATGGGGGCATACCCACGCACGTAACCTCCAGGGAGCTGGCAGAGTTTCCCATTCTCACCTTTGGGCCGGGCTGCGGTCAACGAGGCAATCCGGGGAATGAACCCTTTTGTGCTCCGGGGCACTACCATGAGTCATGGCCACTTCCTCTTCCCTCCCGGACCCTTCCCAGTCGGTGCGCGATCTGGCCACCGAGATCGATCCTTCGACCCTGACCGATGCCCGACCGGCGCTGTACCCCACCCTGGATCTCACCAAGGAGCCCGTGGATTTCACGCTCTTCCAGGCCGTGCCCCTGGACTTGATGCTCAAGCACCAGTTCGTGCCGGTCCATGAGCGGGAGGGCATCCTCTGGCTGGCCATGGCCGATCCCCTGGACGTGGTGACTCAGGATCTGCTGCGCATGCAGCTGAAGCGCCCCGTGCGGGTGGCGGGGGCCCCGGCGGCCCAGATCCTGGAAGTGCTGAAGAAATCCGAATCGGGCCAGAAGGTCATGGACGAGGCGGGCGAGGCCCTCAAGGTGCAGGTGCTTCGGGAAGAGGATCTCGACGAAGATGTGCTGGATCTGGAGCGCCTCACGGACAAGGATGAAGCGCCCATCATCCGACTAGTGGACACCACCATCTTCAACGCCCTGCAGCGCCGGGCCTCCGATATCCATCTGGAAACCACGGCCACGGGCTTTCAGATCAAGTACCGCATCGACGGCAGCCTCTATTCGGCGGCGGAGCCCATCGACCGCCGCTTCGCTTCCCCCATCATCAGCCGCATCAAGGTGATGTCGGAGCTGGACATCGCCGAGAAACGCAAGCCCCAGGACGGCCGCTTCAAGCTCAAGGTGCGGGGCCGGGCCATCGATTTCCGCGTGAGCATCATGCCCACCATCCACGGCGAGGACGCCGTGATCCGCATCCTCGACAAGGAGAATCTCTCCGAGGAATTCAAGAGCCTGAATCTCGACATCCTGGGTTTCTCCGCCCACGAACTCAGCAAGATCCGCCGCTTTTCCAGGGAGCCCTACGGCATGTTCCTGGTGACCGGCCCCACGGGCAGCGGCAAGACCACCACGCTCTACGCGGTGCTCACGGAAATCCGCAGCCCCGAGGACAAGCTCATCACCATTGAAGACCCGGTG
>JAJTBC010000304.1 GCA_021287085.1 Bacillota bacterium
ACGACACCTATGTGGTGGATGGCTCGGCCATGAAGGTGAACCGCATCGATCTCGCCAAACACCATGCCGCGGCCATGGATGGCCCCACGGTCATGGCGGTGCTGGACGTGTTCCTGGATCAGTATTTCCCCTGCAAGAACGAGCCCATCTTTCTCGTGGGGCATAACGTGGCCTTCGATCGGGAGTTCCTGGCGCGCTTCTGGAACAGCCAGGGACGGGCCTTCGAACCGCGCTTCAGCCATCGCCTCATCGATACCCATAGCCTCGCTGCGGGTCTGCGGGATGCAGGCAAGCTTCCCCTGGAAAACCTCACCTCCAGCGCCCTCTTTGCGCATTTCGGAATCCACGTGCCCGAGGAGAAGCGCCACACGGCCCTGGGCGATGCCCTGGCCACTTTCGAGCTGTACTGGAAACTGGTGGAGCTGGCGCGATGACGATTCTCGGCAAACCCCTCGCCATCGAACGCCTCAGCAAGACCTATCCCGGCGCGGAGCATCCTGTCTTTCAGGCCTTCGACCTCGCGGTGGAAGCGGGCGCGCTGGCGGCGGTGGTGGGGCTTTCGGGCGTGGGCAAGACCACGCTGCTCAATTGCATCGCGGGCCTGGATGGCTGGGAAGCGGGGGAAATCCGCGTGGATGGCGAATCCGTGCCCCAAGGCCAGCCGGAAGCCCTGTCCTTGTTCCGCCGCAGGCATGTGGGCCTGGCCTTCCAGCAGCCGCATCTGCTGCCGGAATTCACGGTGCTGGAGAACCTGCTCATGCCCCTGCGCATCGACGGTTCACTGAAGGAGAGCGATACCGCCTGGGCTTTGGACCTGCTCGGTCGTGTTGGATTGGAAGGTTTCCAGGATCGTCTGCCCGGCACCCTCAGCGGCGGTCAGGCGGCGCGTGTGGGACTCGCTCGTGCGCTGATCCGCAAGCCCAGCCTGTGGCTGCTGGACGAGCCCACGGGGAACCTGGATCCGGCCACGGCCCTGGAGGTGTTCGAGGTGCTTCGCAGTCTGCATCTGGCGCTGCGTCCCACGACGCTGATGGTCACCCACAACCTGGAACTGGCCGCCCGCTGCGAACGCACGGTGCGTCTGGGGCCTGAGACGCTTTAGGTTTTCGCTCCCTGGGTCGGAGGATTTCATGGCTCTGAAACTTTTCGCCGTGCTGCTGGGCGGAAACCCTCCCGGCAGCGGCACCGAGGTGCATGACGTGGTGTTCGCCGTGGGCGAGCGGATCGAAGACACCTACGACCAGTTGCGGGCCGCATGGTTCGCTCCGGGAAAGGCGCCCCACATCGATTCCTGGATGGAGCTGGAGGTGGTGGACAGGGCGCGCATTGTGCTGGCCACGGAACCTATGGAGCCGGGCCAGCCGGATCTCTGGCACGTCCACTTGGGTTTCTACGAAGCGGGCACCCATGTCTTTCAGGAAGGCCACGAAAACCGTTTCGTGGTGGCCGCCGATGCCGCCGCAGCCAAGGTCCGAGCCAAGCAACTTGCGAATCGAACCAGCATTCAATCGCTGCACACGGACGCCATCAATCGTGTGTCCGACCGTCTCGCTGCCGCCGGGTCCGACTTCCGTGTGCGTTTGATTTCCACTGAAGAGGTGGAGACCCCCGTGGCCCATGACGGCTACAGACCCTTTGCAGGATGATGGGTAGAGGTTTTGATGAAATTACGAACGCTCCTTGTCACGTTGCTATTGCTGCCCCTGGGAGCTGCGTCACCCTCGCTTTCCATTCCGCCTGTGGTGCAGATTGCCCTCGATGACGGCCCCCATGTGCGGTGGGAAGGCCACACCGCCACAGTGACGTGGGTTCGGGAAGGACAAGCCGTTACCGCCACGCGCCAGGGGGCCTTTAGCCTCGTGTTGCCGGGCATCGCAGGGGCCCCGTTGAAGCTCGATCCCGCGCCGCTGCCGCCTGCGGTGGAAGAAGTCGCTTCGGCGGATCGCATCCTCGCGGTGAGCGATGTGCATGGCAATTTCCAAGGCCTGGTGACCCTGCTGAAGGCCCAGGGCGTCATCGACGAAAAACAGCGCTGGCGCTATGGTCGCGGTCACCTGGTGGTGGTGGGCGATGTGGCCGATCGCGGCGCCCAGGTGACGGAGATCTATTGGCTGCTGCGCTCCCTCGAAGCCCAAGCCCAACAAGCGGGTGGTGCAACCCACCTGCTGCTGGGCAATCACGAAGCCATGGTGCTGGCCGGGGATCTGCGCTACGTGAATCCCAAGTACCTTCGTTCCGTGGAACCGCCTCCCTCGGCGCAGTTCGACGCCGCTTCGGAGCTGGGACGCTGGTTGCGTTCCCGGCCGGTGATGCTGCGCCTGGGCGAGTTTCTTTTCGTTCATGGCGGGGTCTCTCCCGAGGTGCTGGAGGCCAAGCTTGAGGTCTCGCGCATCAACGCCACGGTGCGCGGGGCTTTGGGGACGCGCCCCAAGGACGCTTCTGGCGAAGCCGCACTGCTGCTCGGCAATCGCGGCCCCCTGTGGTACCGGGGCCTGCTGCCGGAGGGCGGCCCGCCCCAGGCCGACGACGCTCATCTCCAGGCGGTGCTGGCCCATTTCCGCGTGAAGGCCCTGGTGGTGGGGCACACCACCCTTCCGGCCCTTGCTGCCCGCCATGAACGCCGCGTGTATGGCATCGATGCCGGTCTGAAAGATGATCGGCCCGGTGAAGCCTGGATCTATGAAAAGCGGCAGATCTGGCGAGGCCGAGCGGATGGCGGCAAGGAGCCGCTCTGAACGGGATTTCGGAGCGCAGCCGAAAAAATGAAGCGCGGAGAAATGCCGGAAAAACAGGATGGCAGGGTGGACATGCTGTAAAGCCGCGGCCATTCAGGGTGAACGAGGTCCAGGCTTTCCACTCTAGAATGGAGGGTCTGGAGTTTCGATGTCCCTTGCCTTTCCTCCCCCCTTGACCCCACTGGATCTGGCTTCGGGCCTGCTGGAGGCGGGCGCGGTGCGCCTTGCTCCGAAATCGCCGTTCACCTGGGCCAGCGGGCTCAAGGCCCCAATCTATTGCGATAACCGCCAGCTGCTGGGCTTCCCGGAACTGCGGGACGCCATTGCGAAGGCCCTGGCGGCAAAGGCCCTGGCACACCAACCCACGCTCATCGCGGGCACCAGCACCGCGGGCATTCCCTGGGCCTCCCTGGTGGCGGATCGACTGAACCTGCCGCTCTGCTACGTGCGGCCCGAGGCCAAGAAGCACGGCATGGGTCGCCAGGTGGAAGGCCCCAGCGCAAAGGGCCATCGCGTGGTGCTGCTGGAAGACCTCATCTCCACGGGCGGGTCCAGCCTCAAGTGCGTGGAGGGATTGCGGGCCGAGGGCGGGGAAGTGCTGGAGATCCTGGCCCTCTTCTCCTATGGCCTGCCAGCGGCGGAAGCCGCCTTCGACGCGGCTTCCGTGCCCTGGCGGGTACTGGCCACCTTCGAGGAACTGGCCGAAAAAGCCATGCAGAAGGGCCTGCTGACGTCCGAGGATCAAGACTCCCTGCGCCAATGGCGCGAGGATACGGCGGCCTGGAGCCGGGCGCGGGGTGGGGCATGAAGATCTACACCCGCACGGGAGATCAAGGCGCCACGGGCCTTTTCGGCGGCCAGCGGGTGTCCAAGGATCACGTTCGCCTGGAAGCCTACGGCACCCTCGATGAACTGAACAGCGTGATCGGGCTGGTGCGGCTCCATGTTTCCGAAGCCTCCGGCGCGGCTTCCAGCCTCGTGCAAATCCAGAACGATCTCTTCGCCTTGGGGGCCTTCCTGGCCACGCCTGCGGACCAGCTTCATCGCTTGAGCCAGAAAATGACGCGGCCCACCTGGGCCATCGCCGAGATGGAGGCCGACATCGACCGGCTCACGGCCCTGGCGCCGCCCATGCGAAACTTCGTGCTGCCCGGCGGCCAACCGGCTTCCGCCCACGCCCACTGGGCGCGCACGGTCTGCCGCCGTGCCGAGCGTCGCGTGGTCACGCTGGCCGAATCGGAGCAGGTGCCTGCGGAGGTGCTGATCTACCTCAATCGCCTCAGCGACTGGCTCTTCGCCTTGGCCCGCGCCGAAAATGCCCTATCCGGCGCTGGGGATGTGGAGTGGCTGGCGAAGGCGTAGGAGGCACCTGGACCTCTGTGCTTCAAGGCGTTTCCTCGTTCGAGCTGGCCTCGGTGTGCCGATCCTTGAGCTGCGCTTCCAGGGCTCGAAGCAGGCTGGGGGCCCTGGGTTCCTGGGCTTCGACGGCTTTTTCGAGCCAGGCGCGAGCCGTGGGCAGATCCTTCGGGCCGCCTCGGCCTTCGCGGAGATCCTTGGCCAGATCCACCATGGCGGGCGCGTGACCCGCCTGGGCAGCGGTTTGCAGCCAGGCCCGGGCCGAGATCCAATCCCCTTTCTGCTCGTACTCATGGGCCAGACGACAGGCGGCTTCGGCATCGCCCCGCTGCGCAGCGTCGAGGTCCGGCGGCGGCGGAGCCGGACCCTCGCCTCGCCCGTAGTGCCACCACAGGCGAAACAAGGAAAGGGGCGCGACAAGGAAAAGGCCCACCAGCCATAGTCGCGCGATGAGCATGTTCTTTCCAAGATCCGCCGGGCCCCCGGGCTCGAAAGCCGCCTCACCATTCAGCGTTCCGGCTCCATGCCTGGCTGTGGAATCCACCATGAAGAGCATGAGGCCCAGCAGCGTGAGCAGCCATAGCGCCACCAGCACGACTCCCGCCAGCAGCAGCCAGCCGATCCAACGCCGCTCTTGCCGCACGTCCAGCGGCAGACACCATTCCCAGATGCGCTTCCAGATCATGGAAGCAGATTACACGGGAACCGTGAACGCCGCTGGAGTTCCTATTAGTGCGGGCCGAACGCGTGTTGCGAGGGTCGTTACAGCTGGCTCCGCAGCCCCTTCTTCGTCATGCAGGCTCCCGCCAGCGCCATCTGGGAAAGGCTGAAGAGGACGAGGGCCCAGAAGGCTTGGTCCATGAAGCCGTAGGAGTGGAGGCCCACGCCGAGCATGTTGACGCCGAACCAGGAAAGCGCGGTGATGATGTTGCCGAGAATGGCCATGGCCATGATGCCGCGCTCGCGGGCGTACCCGGCCAAGCGCGCATGGAGGATGATGGCGTTCCACAGCACGATCACCAGGGCCCCGTTCTCCTTGGGATCCCAGCCCCAGAAGCGGCCCCAGGACTGATCGGCCCAGATGCCGCCCAGCACCGTGCCCACGAAGCTGAAGAAGAGCGCGAAGCAGATCACGCCGTAGGTGAGGTTCACGAGCGCCTGGGTGGCGGCGGCATCGGGGGCCTTCAGCAGATGCTTGCGCAGCGTGTAGGCGATGGCCAAGGCTCCAGCCAGGAAGGTGCCGCTGTAGCCGATGGTGATGGTGATGACGTGGGTGGCGAGCCAGAAATTGGAATCCAGCACCGCCCGCATCATTTCCATGGTGTCGCCGCTGGTGGAGAGATGCTGGGCGATGATGAGGGTGGCGATGCCCGAGGCGGCGGCCACGGCGGTGCCGAAGCCTTTGCGGTGAATGCGCTCCAGCACCACGCCCAGGATCACGGTGCCCCAGCCCACGAACACGGCGGAGGAGTAGAGGTTCGTGACGGGAGGTCGGCCTTGCAGGAAGATGCGGAAGGCCAGGCCCGCGGTATGCACCAGGGCGCCTCCCACGAGCAGGCCGTAGGCTGCGGGTTGCAGCCATTCCCGTTTCCAGGCCCAGGACGCGAAGAGCGTGAGCAGGGCCAGCACGTAGATCACGATGCCCGCGTAGAAAGGCTGGATGCGGTTGAACCACTGCTCGTGATCGGCGTGACTGCGGGCGTCGTTGCTGTGCATCTGCCGGAGGGATGCCACGGCGCCATTGAAGCTCGTGGGCTCATTTGTGGCGTAGGCCGCGCCGACTTGGGCCAGCAGCGGCAGCGCCGGATGAGAGCGCGCGGTGAGCAGAGCTTCGCCCGTGTTCTTCCAGGCTTCGCTGGTTTCGCCGACCATGGGCGGCAGAGGGCGGAAGAAGGACAGCTGGCTGAGCGCGAAGGCGCGGCTTTGGGTCTGGGGATGCTCGCTGGCCAGCTCCAGCGCCAGACCTGGGCTATCCATCAGCTGCACGGAATTGCGCAGGCGATGGTAGAGCTGAAGGCGCGAGTAGAGATTCACCAAAGCGTTCTGGAAGCGGTCCCGCCGCTGGGGTTCGATGTGCTGCGCATTCTCCGCCTGCTGCACGATGGCGTCGAGATGGGGCGCCAGGACGTTGAAGCTGAAGTAGCGCTCCTTGGTCTGGGGCTGTTTCATGAGGCCCAGCACATCAGGATCGTTGATGACGAAGATGGGCTGAGCATCGGCCACGCGTGGGCGGAACAGCACGTCCGCCAGCCATTCCTCGGCCTGCACGGTGCGACCTTCCGCGCGGTAGCTCTGCTGGCTTCGAATCACCAGGAGGGCATTGCGGGCCACCGAATCGAGCGGCTTGATGCGGCCCCCTTCCTGCACGGGCAGGGAGCCGAAGGCTTCCATATCGAATCCGCGCACCGACGAGGAAGGAATGGCCAAGGCCAGCGTGCCCAGCACGGCCAATGTTCCGGCGAGCCAAGGCAACAGGCGGGGCAGAGTCCAGGATTTTGATGTTGAAACATCTTTCCCCGTGCTTCTCTCTGTGTCCTCCTCCGTGTTTTTCTCCGTGTCCCTCCGTGCCTCAGTGGTGAGCTTTTGGCGACTCCCCATCTTTCCCAGCGAGAGCGCGAAATGGATCAGCAGACCGGCGGTGATGATGACGCACGAAGCGTAGGGCAGCAGCCAGCCGGGGTTCTGCACCACCTGAAGCACGGTGACGGTATCGCCTTCATAGCCCGATTGGTAGAAGGTGCGGCCCAGGTAGCGCAGGGGCTGGTTCATGTAGATGAGCACATCCCGGTCTTCGCCGTTCTCCATGTTGCGCAGCCGCACGAGGCTGGAGAAGTTCTTGGGAATCTGGGTGCCGGGATACACATCGTGGCGGAACTCTTTGAGGGTGAGGGCATAGGGCAGGTAATCCCGCTGCAGCCGCATGGAGATCTGGTACGTGCGGCCTTCGTGCGTGAAGGCTTGCGGCGCGCCCAGGAGCGGCGAGGCGAGCCATACGCCGTAGCTCTTGTCGCCAGCCATGGGCTCGATCCAGGCGCAGGGCTGGTTCATTTCGTTATCGCGGGCCACGGTGGCCAGCTCTTGGGCCTTGACGTTCAATCCCACGCCCTGGGTGGCCAGGGGCGAAGGATCGCCCGCGCCGAGATTCGCCAGAGCCGCATTGGGGAAATAGCGCCGCACTTTCAGGCGCAGGGGCGTGAAGGGCAGCGCCACCTCGCCGCCTTTCGCCAAGCGGGAAACGGGCACCGCAGAAACCTGGTCGTAGGCGGGATCGGACACATCCGTGAGCACCAGCTCCATGTCCCGGTAGCTCTCCAGGAAATGCACCGTTTCGCCTTGGCGGATCACCATGCGCCGTTCCACCTGGAGGGCGCCGGAAATGAACTCCCCGGCCACCAGCAGGATCAGCCCCGCATGAACGATCCACAGGCCGGCCTTGCGCCAGGTGAACGTGAACTTCACGGCCAGGGCCGCGACGAGGTTGATGAGCAGCACCAGGCCCACCAGGGCGCCGCCGGGGAATACGGGAAGGCTCCAGGTAGCCTGGGCGGGCGACCACCATACGAACCACGTTCGCATGTAGGCGTTCACCGCGCCGAAGGTGCCCAGGTTCACTTGGGCCAAGGTGCAAAGCACCACCAGGGCCGTGAGCAGGGCCAAGCAGAGGATGGTGAGTTGAAGCGAGGAAAGGGTTTTGACCGTCGCTTTCCAGGTGGGGTGATCGGTGAACTTAGTCAAGGCGCAGGCTCTCCATCAAACGCTGAAAATCGGGCTGAACGCGGGCCACGGAGGCCGTTTCGCCCACCATCTTCACGAACCAGGTGCGGCCGTCCGGCGCGGCCAGCAGGCCCGCCACCATGCGGCTCTTC
>JAJTBC010000305.1 GCA_021287085.1 Bacillota bacterium
TGCAGAACCAGGGCAAGGGCTTGGATGCCCTGCGGCTCTCCCAGATGGCGCGGCCCTTCATGCGCTTCCGTGCCCCTGGGGCTGAAGGCTTCGAACGCGAAGGCCGCGGCCTGGGCCTCTTCCTCCTCACCCACACCGCCAACCAGGAGGGATGGGGGCTGGAGTTCCATTCAGCCCCGGAGGAGGGCTTTCTGGCGGTGCTGGAAGTGCACGGATGACGGGAACGAAGGCCTAGCCTGCGTTCACTGAACCTTCACCGCCTCCGCTTCCACCGGCTTCAAGCTGCCCTGATGGAAGACGAAATCCATGCGGCCCAGGTTCACGCCGCCAAAGCCTACTTGGAAAATGGTCGTGATGCCGCCTTCCCGCGTGATCTTGACGGGCTCTTCCAGGAAGGTGTGGGAGTGGCCGCCGATGATGACATCGATCCCGGGCACGCGCCGGGCGAGGATCTGATCGTCGATGGCATCGCCCTTCATGTCGAAGCCCAGGTGGGAAAGCACCACCACCATGTCCACCTTTTCCACGTCACGCAGATGCTGGACCACCTGCAGAAGGCTCGCCACGGGATCCTTCCAGATCACGCCCTGATGATTGCGGGGAGCCACCAGGCCCTTGAAATCGACCCCCACACCCGTGATGCCCACCTTGAGGCCGGGGAAGCTTTTCACGAGCCAGGGCTTCACTCGCGCAGCCAGCGCAGGGGCGCCGCTCATGTCGAAATTGCAGTTCACGAAGGGGAAGTTGGCTTCCTTCATGGCCGCCACGAGAGCGTCCACGCCGTTGTCGAAATCATGGTTGCCCAGGGTCACCGCATCGTAGCCGACCATGGACATGAGCTGATAATCCAACGCTCCCTTGTAGCGGTTGAAGTAGGGCGTGCCCTGGAACACATCGCCCGCGTCCAGCAGCAGCACGTGGTCCAGCTGGCTGCGGAGCTTCTTCACCAGGGCCGCACGGCGAGCTATGCCGCCCTTCCCAGAATAGGCGCCGTTGCCGGCAGCGAAAGGTTCGATGCGGGAATGAGTGTCATTGGTGTGCAGCAGCGTGAGGCGCACGGGGCCATGAGCTTCCTGGCTTTGCCCAGGCACGGAAACCGCAGCGACAGCCGCCACCAAAGCCGCGAAAAGAACGCGTCGTACCATGGAAGCCTCCTACCAGCTAAGTTTCCGTCTATCCCGAATAGCCTGAGCTACTTCCGGGGAAAATTCATAGCGCCCTCCCGCAGGAGCGAGCAGCGGGAACTTCAAGCGACCCAGCCGGGCGCATTCGTCCAGCAGGAGATCCCGCAGGGGAATGCCCACCGTGATGGGGCGGCGGCCTTGCCGCACCGCCGACATGCCATCGCCGCTGGTGAGCAGGTAGTCGGTGAGGGCCACCTTCACCACCTCGTCGGGCGCGATGGGAGATCCGTCGCTCCAGGTCACGGTGATTTCAGGCTTTTCCGGCGTGCCCATGACCTTGGCCTTGACACCGGAAATGGGCTCCCCGGCGCGGCGCAGCAGGCCATCCTTCACCATCTGCACCACCTCGGCGCCGGTGTATTCAGCTACCACCAGTTCGTTCTCGAAGGGCATCACCTCGTAGATATCGCCGACCTTCAGGATGCCGGGGCGCAGGTTGGCCCTCAGGCCGCCGGAATTGGTGAAACCCACTTTCACGGGCACGCCCAGCACCTGGGCGGCCTTGGAGCGCATGAGATCCGCCACCCAATAGCCCAACAGGTTCTCTTCAGCCGGTCGTCCTCGGAAAAGGCCCGAGGGGCAACGCACCAGTTCACGACCGAAGCTCGACCGAAGCTCCAGCGCCAGAGGCGCGATGACCTTGGCTACGGCCTGATCTTCCCCCACCGAGTCCACCACCGGCACGGCCTTGCTGTATTCCAAGGTCGCTTTCGCGGGAGGCTCCGCAGCCCCAAGGACCAGCGCGCTCGCCAGCAGCAGCGTTCCGAACCATCTCCTATCCATGCTCCACCCCCATGGCCCGCCCCTTGAGCCGTGCGATCTCCCGCTGCAATTCAGCGTCATGGTGCCAGAACCGGCCCACCACGCGAAGCATCCACCCCATGAACCAGGCCGCCCCCGCCGCCGCGAACAACTGCAGCAGCAGGAAGGCCCATACCCGCACCGACGAGCCCCCACCCCAGCGCCACGCCAGCCCCAAAGCCACCGCATGAAGGCCCAGGCGCACCAGCAGCCCGCCCACCAGAAGCGCGGTCCATTGGATGGGGTGCAGCCACAGCCGCAGGAAGCTGCGCCAAAGATGGAGGAACAGCGCACCCCAGGAGCCCAGTCTCCACCCGCCGACCTTCGACGCCGCTCGATTGGCGCGGCACAACCACCACTGGAGCAGGAAGGCCGACAAGGCCGTCAGCCGCACCACCGTGCCCAGCACCAGATGCGTCCACCCCAAGCCCTGGATGCCCGTGCTGGCCAGGAACCCCAGGAACCGCGTCAGCAGGAATGCGAGCAATGCGTTGGGCAGCACGCCCAGCAGCAGGGCATCCAGCAGGGCCCAACCCCAGGGCGCGAAGCGGGGCTCCACTTCCGCCGCATGCGCCTGCACGCGCCAACCACTCCAGAGCGCCCAGATCAGGCAGACCACGGCGAGAAGTCCCGTCCAGAGATCCAGAGGGCGTTCGCCCAGCCCGCCGTTCACCACCAGTTCCCACACGTCCCTGGCCGTGAGCTGCTCGCCCCAGTACCGCGGCAAACCGCTCCACCCCGCCAAGGCCTTCAGATGCAACGCCCAAGCCCCGCTCACGAGGCCTTGGAAGGCCACCCAGGCGAGGATCAATTGAAGGGCGGCTCCGTGGAGTCCGCCGGGCAAGGACGCCTTCAGGAAAGCCCAGGGCCCCAAAGAGCCCTGCCCTGCATCGGCGTCGTTCTGGGATTGAAGGTCGGGTTCCATGCTTTGTCCACCACCCTCAGGCTTGGTTGCCTTTGGCGATCAGAAATTCCGCCAAGCGAAAATCTTCGCCTTGAATATGATCCGTAAGCCAGGATTCCAGGAACTTCACCACCGGCGGCGTCATGGCCGTTTGGCCCACTTCCACCCGTCGATACAGTTCCTCGATCTGCGCAATGAGTCGACCGTGGATGCCCTTGTGATCCTCTTCTTCGGGATAGAGAAAGCGCTCCATCAATTCGTCTTCGGTGCGGAAATGCTCGGCGGTGCGCGCTTTCAATTCCGCAAGCAGCTCCATGGCATCCCCGCCATCTCCCTCGTCCACCAGCGCGTGCTGCATCCGTTCGAAGGTCGCCAACAGGCCCTTATGTTGTTCATCCAATTTGGCATGTCCTGTTTCGTACGACACCTTCCACATCATCAACTCCATGAAGCCACTCCTCTCGGACCCTCATGCTACCTGACCCGAAGGAAAAGAGGGCGAAAGCGCCTCCGCGCTCTCGCCCTCCGGGCATCGGCCTTGAATGGGATCAGAACGCGATCTGGAAGGCCACCAGCACGGTATCTCCCCCCTGGGCACCGCTCTGGCCCAGGGCCGCATTGGGCAGCAGGAAGTTCTTGCTGCGGTGGATGTAGTTCACCTTGAGGTTGGCGGCCTTCAGCTTGTCCGGCTTGAAGGCGTAGGTGTAGCCCAGGGTGGCTTCCTTGAATTCGGGACTGAGATCCACGGCCGAAGGCACGCCGGGAGCGGTTTCGGTGTAGGGATTGTAGGCGGTGTACCACTTGTTGCCGCGGTTGTAGTTCATCACGTCGTAGCGGGCCAAGAGCGTGTGATGGCCGAAGGTGTAGCCGCCGGTCACATAGTAGCCCAGGAAGGCCTGATCCAAATGCTGGCGCTTGGGCGCAGCACCGCTGGTCATGGCCGGGAAACGGCGGCCCAGATCGCCGGTCATCACTTCGGCGGTGGCGATCCAGCCATCCTGCTCGAAGGCATAGTAGGCGCCCAGGTTCGTGGTCTTGTCCTTGTTGGCGTAGATGTCGGCGCGGGAGGGCCAGGAAGCGGGAGGGTTGGCGGCGATGCCGAGATCCGTGGTGTCCTTCACGTCCGTGGTGCCTTGGAGGGTGTAGAAGCCGAAGCGATGGGTCTTGCCCAGGTTCATTTCCACCCGCGCCACCAGATCCTTGCCCGCGTTGGTGTCGTTGCCCTTGCCGGAAATGGCGTCGCCCATGCCGTTGAAGACGCCCACGAACACCTTGCCGCCGAAGGCCTTCACATCCCCGAAGGCGAAAGACGCCACCAGGCCACGGTCGCGCTTATCGCCGAAGACCCGACCCAACTGGGAGCGCTCGGCAAAAAGAATTTCCGAAGAGGAGGTCAGGCCTTCCATGGTCTGCAGGTTCTTGAACTGACCAACCTTGAACGCCACGCCAGGGTAAGCCTCCCACTCGATGGCCGCATCCTGGAGAATCATGGGATTGCTGGCGCTGGTGGAAATGCTGGGATCGATCATCACTTCGAACTTCACATCATCCAGAACCTTGCCCGCGAACTTCACTTCGGTGCGCCGCATGGAGAAGCCGTTCTCCCGAAATTCGCTGCGCAGGTTGTAGTACGGGGCGGCGGTGTTGACGCGCAGATTGGAATCCAGCATCTGGGAGTACCAGACCTGGACGAGCCCGCTCACCTTCATTTCCTGGGCCTGGGCACTCTGGGCGGCCAGGGCCGCCAGCACGGAAGCGCCGATGAACAGTTGACGATGCAGGGACATGTGTCCTCCAAAGGAACCGGGCTCGCCCGGCGTGGGTAGGGGCTTTCGCCTTTCCCCACTGAGCTTGGAGGGCGTGTGTGAAACGGGAGTGAAGGTTCCGCAGCATTTCTGCAGCACTTCGGCAACGAACAGGCAACGGAAAGCGCCAGGGCCGACGATCCCGCCGAATTCACTCGGCGGCGAGGGGCTCCAGGCTCACCATGGGGGCGCTGATCTCCAGCGCCATGCCTTCTTCCACATGAATCTTGACCACCTTGGCGTTCATGGGGGCCGTGTACTCGTTCTGCATCTTCATGGCTTCGAGGATGAGGATGGGCTGGCCTTCTTCCACCGTCTCGCCTTCATGCACGAAGAGCTTCAGCACCTTGCCCGGCATCAAGGCCTTCATGAGGCCGCCACCGGCCTGCTTGGCCCGAGCCATGGCGGAAGCCAGCAGCGTCTTGTGCGGATCCTGAAGGGTGAAGTCGTAGGCGCCATCGTAGAGGCTGGCCCGGAAACCGTGCAGGTCGGGGTCCATGGTACGAACGCGGTCGATGTTCACGCCCACGGAGTGGGCATCCATGATGATGGAGTAGCTGGTGGGCTCCACCTTGACCAGATCCAGGGGGATCTCTTCGCCATCCCAGACCATGGTGAGCTTGCCGCGACGGCGGTAGATCTCCAGTTCGTGGGTTTCGTCGCCAATGGTGAGGGTGCGTTTCATGGGGTCGATTCCTAGAGACGGTTGATCTTGTTGTGGCGCTTCCAGGCTTCGACGGAGGCGTCGGTGCTGGGTTGCTGGGCGCGGCGTTCTTCCATTTCCAGTTCTTCAAAGAGCGCGGCAGCCACGGCGTACTTCAGGTTGGGACCGATGCCCCGCTGCTTCCACCAAGCGTGGCGGAACACGTTGGTGCAGTATTCGCCCTTAAGCACCGGCTTGTGCTCCGTGAGGGCCTTGTGGAAAGCCACGTTGTTGCGCACTCCGCCGATGCGGTATTCGGACAGCGCGGCGTGCATGCGGGCCAGAGCCAGCTCCCGGTTGGGCCCCCAGGCGCTCAGCTTGGAGATGAGCGGGGCGTAGTAGGGCGACATTTCCCAGCCGTAGTACACGCCGCTGTCGTTGCGGATGTTGCGTCCGGCAGGGGTTCGCAGGTAATTGAGGGTGCCGGAACTGGGCGCGAAATCCTTGTCGGGATCTTCGGCGTTGATGCGGCATTGGAAGGCATGGCCCCAAAGAGGAATCTGTTCCTGGGTGAGGGGCAGCTTTTCACCCCTGGCGATGCTGATCTGCCAGCGCACCAGGTCTTCGCCCGTGATCCATTCGGTGACGGCATGGCCTCCCTGGAGTCGGCAGGTCATTTCCAGGAAGTAGAAGTTCTTGTCGTCATCCAGCAGGAATTCCACGGAGCCGATGCCCACATAGTTGATTTCCTTCGCGATGGCGAGGGCGGCTTCGCCCAGCTTGCTCCGGAGTTCCGGCGTCACGAAGGGCGAAGGCGCCTCTTCGGCCACCTGCTGGAAACGCCGCTGCAGGGAGCCATCCCGCTCCCACAGATACACATAATTGCCATGGGCATCAGCGGCGATCTGGACCTCCACGTGATGGGGATTCACCAAGGCCTTTTCCAGGTACACACGCTCATCCCAGAAGCTGAAGATGGCCTCGCCCTTCACCCGGGGCAGCGCCCGGCGCAGTTCTCCGGCGGTGCGCACCATGCGCATGCCCTTGCCGTCGCGGCCCAGCACAGGCTTGACCATCAACGGAAAGCCCAGCTCTGCGGCCTTGGCCACCAAAGCTTCGTCATCGTTCACTTCGTAAACGGCGGGTAGTACCGGTACTCCCACCCGCTGGGCGATGCCCCTGGCCACCACCTTGTCGCCCATCTTCTCCAGCACCTCGACGCTGGGGCCGATCCAGGTGAGGCCCGCGTCGATGATCTTGCGCGCCGCTTCAGGATCCTCCGCGAAAAAGCCATAGCCGGGATGCACCGCATCGGCGCCGGAGAGCTTGGCCACATCCACGATCTTGTCCACCCGCATGTAGCTTTCTCGGCTGGGCGTGGGACCGATGGGGTAGGAGTTCACCGCGAGGCGCACGTGCATGGCACCGCGATCCGAATCCGAATACACGGCCACGGTGGGAATTTCCATTTCCCGGCAGGTGCGGAGAATCCGGCAGGCGACTTCTCCACGGTTGGCGATGAGCAGCTTGGTGACGGGCATGGGCGCAGTCCTCTGGCTTTCGGAACAAGGAGGAAGGGTTCCCTTGTGGAGTATTCTTCCCTGGGGCATCGTAGAACGGTGCGAACATTCAGCCTACCAAAGCCGACCCTCCTTCTCCTAGCCGCGCTCACCCTCACGAGCGCCTGCGCGCGCAAAGGCGATCCCGTGCCACGGCCCCGAATGCCTGCTGCCGCCTGCCAAGCGCGATGGGAAAAGGGCCGCCGCCTGGAAATCACCCTGCCCGAAAAAGATGCCAGCGGGGATTCGCTGGTGGGTTTGGAGGCCGTCAAGGTCTTCTATCTGCCCCTGACCGCCAGCCGTCCCAACCCATCCGACGTGCTCACCAAGGGCGAGGTGGTGCTGGAGCAGCGCCGCCCTGATCTGCCCCGGCCTGGCAGACGGTTCGTCATGGATCTCTCTGGCATCGGCCGCTCGCCCGGCTGGATCGTGGTGACTGCCATGCGCGTGGGCAACGTCACGGGCCATCCCAGCGAAACCCTCCCCTGGCTGGACCCAGCCTTGTAGGAGATGGAGGAACAGCCTGGGAATCCTGGCGCCTTTGCCCGGTCTTAGGCCCTTTTCCTGCAGTGCTCCTTCAGCTTTGCTTCTCGTGCTTCTGGGCGAGCAGTTCGTTGAGCCACGCTGCGATCTCGAAGGCCAGTGGGGCTTTGGGAGCGGGGCCCAGGGCGGGCTGGGGGCCTTGAGGCGTCACGGGAATGAGGGTGTTGGGCTGAAGTCCAAAACCTTTGCCCTCGGACACATCGTTGAGCAGCACCGCATCCAGGCCTTTCTTTTGCAGCTTGGCCTGGGCGTGGGCGAGATGGTTTTCGCTTTCGGCCGCGAAGCCGATGAGCCATTGGCCAGGCTTCTTGACGGAGGCCAGCGTGGCCAGCACGTCGGGAGTTCGCACCAGCGTAAGGGTTTCGGGACCTTCCACCTTCTTCACTTTCTGAGCTTCACAACGCTCCGGTCGCTGATCGGCCACCGCCGCCGCCGCGATGAGGCCATCCATGTGGGGCCACCAGGCTTGGCATGCGTCGAGCATGTCCTGGGCGCTG
>JAJTBC010000025.1 GCA_021287085.1 Bacillota bacterium
CGTGAACATCATCCTGCACTCCACCTTTCCCCAGGATGCAGCGGCCACCGTGGATCTGCGGGGCCTCACCTTCCAGCGCATCCTTGACACGCTGATGATCCAGAACGATCTGTTCTACCGCGTCGTCGACAGCAATACGATCCTGGTGCTGAAGGATGGACAGCAGCAGCGCGACAAGTTCGAGAACCAGCTGGTCAAGACCTTCTACCTCTCCAATGCCGAGGCGGAAAACGTGCGCGGCGTGCTGCAGATGCTGGTGCCCCAGATCAAAACCTTCGTGGACAAGCGGCTCAACGCGCTGGTGATGCGCGGCAATCCCCAGCAGATCACCACGGCCACCCGCGTGGTGAACCAGCTCGACAAGGCCAAGGCCGAAGTGATGGTGTACATGGAGCTGATGGAAGTGACCCAGAACAGCCTAGAGCAGGTGGGCCTGCTGCCGGTGCTGGGCGCCGCAGATACCCAGGGTGTCTATCGCCTGGGAGCCACCCTCGACAACACCGGCGCGCCCAACCAGAACAAAGGCGGTATTCGCATCCAGCGTTCCGATATCCGCTACCTCTTCCCCAGCCTCGCCCTGGACGCCCTCAAGAGCAGCGGCGATGCCAAGCTGGTGGCCAGCCCCAACGTCCGCGTGCTTTCCGGCGTCAAGGGCGAAGTCAACATCGGCGAACAGGTCTCCACCACGCAATCCTCCATCGGCGTACCCGGCATGACCGGCACCACCGGCGTATCCGCAGGCATGGCCAGCAGCTACCTCGCGGGGGCTTCGCAGACCCAGTACGCCTATCAGGATGTGGGCGTGAAGATCAACGTCACGCCCTCGGTGCATTTCAACGGCGATATCTCCCTGAAGATCGAAGCCGAGATCAAGACCCTCAAGAGCGGCTCCACGCCGGGCCGCCCCGACATGGGCCAGCGCATCATCAAAACAGAGGCCCGCGCCAAGGATGGCGAAACCATCGTCTTCGCGGGCATGTTGAAGGAGGACGAACGCAAGAGCCTGCAGGGCATCTGGGGCCTCAGCGATATTCCCCTCCTGGGCAAATTGATCGGCAGCAACCGCTATGAGCGCGCCAAGACCGACGTGCTGCTGACCTTCCGCGCCGTGGTGGTGCGCAAGCCGGATCTCCAGTTCGAGGACCTGTCGGCCTTCGATCCCGATTTTGCCACGTCCCAGAGCGGTCCCTTCGCACCCAAAGCCAGCACCAAGATGGAGACTCCCAAGAACGTCGGGACTCCCAAGGCGGAACCCGCCAAGGAAACGCCCAAAGGAGAGGCCAAATCCCTCGATCCCAAACCCGGCGCCGAGGCCACCAAGCCCCCTGCAGGCGAAGGCGTTCCCACTGAGATGAAGACCGATGCCAAGTCCGAGGCCAAGACCGAACCCCAGGCGGAACCCGCCCAAGGCCAACTGGTGCTCTTCCTGGCGCCCATCGCCGCACCTCTGGCGAAAGGTCAACAGGTGGAGCTGAACCTGCTGGTGAGCAACGGCAGGGGCCTGAGCAGCGGCAACCTGGAGCTGCGCATCGATCCCAAGCTGAAGCTCGTTTCCGCCGCCGCCGGGGATTTCCTCACCCAGGAAAGCGGCTCCATCCAGCAAGCGCCCCTCAAGGACGGCATCCTGAAGCTGGCGTTCACGCGGTCCGGCACGGCTTCCGATAGCGGCTCTCTGGTGACGCTGATCCTGGAAGGTCTGGCGCCCGGCAACGCGCCGGTGCTGGTGCAGAGCGGCAGCTACATGGTGGGCAAGAACCCCATCGCGGCCCTGGTGCACAACGCGCTGATCACGGTGGAATAGCCATGTCGCGTCGCAACCGAGGCTTCACGCTCATCGAGATGGCCGTCACCGCCACGGTGCTGGCCATCCTGGCCTCGGCAGCGGTTCCCATGGTCAAGAACGGCATGCGCCGCCAGCGGGAGCTGGAGCTGCAGCGAGTGCTGCGCGAAATGCGTGACGCCATCGACGCCTACAAGGCCAGCGCCGATCAGCAGAAGATCAAGGCCCCGGCCCTGGAGAACAACGGCTACCCCGAATCCCTGGAAATCCTGGTGGAAGGCGCATCCACCTCCAAAGCCACCATGAAGATCCGCTTCCTGCGGCGCATCCCCATCGATCCCTTCACCGGCAAAGCCGAGTGGGGCCTCCGGGCCCTCACCGACGACCCCGGTTCCACCAGCTGGGGCGGCCATAGCGTGTTCGACGTGTACAGCCTCTCCCAGGGCACCGGCTCCAACGGCGTGCCCTATCGGGAATGGTGACGAAGGGGTTCCAATGGTGGAAAGACCTCACCACACGATTTCTTCCCGCCTTCCACTCCAAAACTTCTCCTTGCCCTCTTCCCAAACCCACGCTAGTCTTGGAGTTCCCTTGGGCGGTTCTCGCGGGAAGCGCACAGGTCTTTGCGGATATGGCGGAATTGGTAGACGCGCTAGTTTCAGGTACTAGTGATCTTACGGTCGTGGGGGTTCGAGTCCCTCTATCCGCACCATCGAAACCATCGGCACCGCTGGGTGCCGTTTGTTTTGTGGGCGTTTCCACGCCTCCTCGGTTTGACAAAGGCGTCCAGCCTTTCTGGACTACGACCTCTCTGCGGCACGGGGCTGCGGGGCAGGTGACGGGCGAACCCCGACAAGGAGCCGACATGGCCCTCAGCACCGAAGCGAAAACCATCATCATCGAGGACTACAAAGTCCACGCCACCGACACGGGCTCTCCCGAAGTGCAGGTAGCCCTGCTCACCAAGCGCATCAACGAGCTGACGGAGCACTTCAAGATCCACACCAAGGACTATCACAGCCGCCGCGGCCTGATGGTGATGGTGGGACAGCGCCGCCGCCTGCTCGACTACCTGAAGCGCAAGGACAAGGCCCGCTACGCCAGCCTCATCGAGCGCCTGGGCCTGCGTCGCTAGACCTTTGGCCTTTCCCTCGCCGCGAAGATGATGACTCGTCTTCGCGGCGATTCTCTTTTCGGATCTCCCATGCGGCCCCTTCCCCTTCCCGACCATCCCAATCCCTACACGGTGCTGGATCGCAAGGCTCTGTTCGATTCGCCGTGGATTCGTTTGCGAGAGGACCGCTTCCGCCATCGCAAGGGCGTGGAAGGCCGCTATCCCATCTGCGGCTTCAAGCGCACCGCCTGTGGCGTGGTGGCCTTGGACGAGGAAGATCGCGTGGTGCTGGTGGGCCAGTGGCGCTATCCGCTGGAGAGCTATTCCTGGGAAATCGTGGAAGGCGGTGGCGAAGCCCACGAATCGCCCTTCGAGTGCATTCAGCGGGAACTGGCGGAGGAAGCGGCTCTACGGGCCGAGGTGTGGGAGCCTCTGGCTTATACGAATCTCAGCAATTCCTCCACCGACGAAGAAGCCTTCCTCTTTCTGGCCACGGAACTCTCCGAAGCCCATGGGGAACCGGACGAGGAAGAAGAACTGAACGTGCATCGCGAACCCTTCGAGGATTGTTTGCGCCGCGTGCTGTCTGGAGAGATCGCCGATGGCCTCACGGTAATCGCCCTGCTGGCGCTGCAAGCCAAGCGCAGCGGCCTTTCCCAGCCCCTGAACCCTGCGTTGGCGGAACGGTTCTTCCAGCGCCCCGCCGAGCATCCCAGCGCCGGCCGCGCCCGTTGGGATAAGCTGGAACTCCCATGATTCTCACGTTGCACCCCCAGAACCCGCAGCAGCGCCACCTGGAGCGCATCGCCGAGCTGCTGCGCAAGGATGGCGTCATCGCCTATCCCACGGATACCCTCTACGGGCTGGGCTGTCTCGTGTCACGCAAGAAAGCCGTGGATCGCATCCAGGAGATCAAGGGCCGCGATGCCAAAAAACCCATGTCGATCCTTTGCGCCGATCTCTCCATGCTGGGCCGCTATACGCAGCCTCTCGAAACGGCCACCTTCCGCCTGCTGAAGCAGATGTTTCCGGGCCCCTACACCGCCGTGCTGCCCGCCAGCCGCGAAGTGCCGCGCCATCTCCAGAACAAGCAGACCGTCGGCCTGCGCATTCCCGATCACACGTTCTGTCACGCCATCACGGCCCTGGTGGGCGAGCCTATCCTCACCACCAGTTGCAATCGCGCCGGGGAAGAGCCCCTTTCCAATTCCTGGGAAATCGACGAGGAAATGGGCCATCTCCTGGATCTCGTGGTGGATTGCGGCGATCCCGCCGGACAAGCCAGCACCGTGGTGGATCTCACGCAGTCGGAACCCGTGGTACTGCGCCAGGGCGCAGGAGAGTGGCCCCTTTGAACGGCGTCACCCCAGAGTGGATGATGCGTTAGGGCGGAACCGTGTGCCCAGGCGATAGCGATGGCCGGGGTGGATTGCACGCACGAAAGTGACGATGCGGCCGTGACGCCAGGTTCGGCGGTTCAGCACCAGACAGGGGTCGCCCGTGGCAATCTCCAATTGCTGCGCCAGTTCAGGCGAGGCCGCCACGGCTTCCACCAGATGTTCCAATTCGTCGAGCGGCACCGTGGCCAGCAGATACTCACCCGCTTGCACCCGCTCGAAAGGCTGCTCCAGAAAGTTCGGCGCCAAAGCCGGGTTCACGTAGCGGTCTTCCAACTGCACGGGCACGCCATCTTCACGGTGCAGGCACACGAGATGGAAAAGGCTTTCGCCGGGCTCCAAACCCATGCGGGAAGCCACTTCCGGCGAAGCGGCTTCGCGAATTTTCAGCAGCACCTCGGAATCATGGCGATGGCCCCGAGCGCGAATTTCCTGGGCTAGGTTGGCCACCTGCAACAAACTCGATTCGGCCTTTTCGGGAGCCACGAAGGTGCCCACGCCCGCCACGCGCTGGAGCAGGCCCTCCGCCGCCAGTTCGCGCAAGGCGCGATGGATGGTCATGCGCGAAAGGCCCAGCTCCGACACCAGTTCGTGCTCACTGGGAATGCGGTCGCCCACCTTCCAAAGCCCTTGATGGATGCGATGGCGGATGTGCTCTTTCACCGTCTGATACCGCGCGACCGGCGAAACCGCAGCCCTAGGCACGAAGTGGCTCCTGCACGAAGAA
>JAJTBC010000027.1 GCA_021287085.1 Bacillota bacterium
CAAGAGAAAGGCCTCACCCCAGACCCGAACAGGCTCCTCGTCGAGGGTGAAGTGCACGTCCGCTTGAAGGGCGCGAGTCGCCTTGCTCGCCACGGTTTCGCGCAGGAGTTCGGCCAAAGATACCTCCGTCACCGCTTCCAAGGCCTGGCGCTGCTGCAGGCTGGCGAGGCCCATCATTCGTTCCACTAGGCGCTGCAGGCGCATTTCCTGTTCACGAATATTGGATACGAAGTGGGAGCGGTCGGCCTCGGGCAAAGGGCCATCCAGCAACTCGGCCGCTCCGTGAATGGCCGCCAAAGGGCTTCGCATTTCATGGGCGAGAGCCTGTACGTGGCGTTCCAGGTATTTCCGGCCCTCCAGTTTTTCCCGCATGCCTTCCATGGCGCGTCCCAACTCATCCAGTTCACCGCTTCCCAAAATGGGTCGGGCGGCCTTGTGTCCCTCTGCCGTGTCACGGGCGTAACGGCGCAGACGCCCCAGGCTCCGCGTGAGCCACCAGGAAAGCAGAACGCCTGTGGCCAGAGCCGTGCCCATGAGCACCAGCCCGGCGAGCTTCACCCTCCGCTGACTGCGTTGCACATAGGGCATCACGGTCGAGGTTGGTGTGGCCACGGTGAGAACGCCGATCAGGCGACCCTTCGTGAGAATTGGCGCGGAAACATGCATGTGGGAACTGCTTTCATCGGTGGCTACGGATCGGCTACTGCGCGCCCCATATTGGCCCTGGAGCGTTCGCCAAACGTTGTTCCAGCGCGAGTAATCCTGGCCTTCGGCCTGGTGATTCGAATCGAAAACCACGATGCCTTTTTCATCCGTTACATAGACTCGAAATTCGGCTCGCCGTTTCTCCATGCCCCAGATAAGAGCCTTGGGGCCTCGCTGGGCATAGCGTTCCACCGCCTGAGCAAAGGGACCTTCCGCCAGACGGCCCTGCTGCATCTCAGGTTCGGCCAATTCCGCCAGCAGATGGGCGGTGTCCACCAGGGCCACTTCCATGCCTTGACGCACCCCGGGTTTCACCTCCTCCATGAAGATGCGGAGGACGAAAAAGGCCGCCAAGCCCACGATGAGGAAGAATCCGGCGAAAACACGAAGGCTCACCTTCACGGTTGAATCGCCATGCTGTAGCCCAGGCCGCGATGGGTCTGGATGGGATCCAGATCCGGTGCCACTTCGCGCAGTTTGGCGCGCAGGGTTTTGATGTGGGTATCCACGGTGCGCTCGCCGCTCTCCTCGGCGCCAGCCCAAACCCGCTCCATGAGTTGAGTGCGGCTCTTCACGCCACCTCTGGCTTCCAGCAAGCACCGAAGCAGCATGAACTCGTATCGCGTCAGGTCGAGGAGGGTACCGCCGAAGCGGATCTGGTGGCGGGCTTCGTCGATTTCGAAAAGGGGCTTTGAGATGTTCTCGGAGGAAGTGGAGGGTGCCTTTCGGAGAATGGCCCGGACCCTTGCCGCCAGCTCCCTTGGGCTGAACGGTTTGGCCATGTAGTCATCGCCGCCGATTTCAAGACCAACGATGCGATCCACTTCTTCTGATCGAGCGGTCAGGAAAAGAACGGGGAGGTTTGAGAAAGTGCGGAGCCTCCGGCACACCTCAAACCCGGAGAGATCGGGGAGTCCCACATCCAACACCAGGAACCGAATGCCACCGCGCTTCACGAGTTCCAGGGCCTCCGTGCCCAGTTCACACCGCAGTGGTTCGAACCCTTCGGTCCTCAAAGCATAAGCGATGGTATCCGCGATGGCGGTTTCGTCTTCCACGATGAGGACGCGGTCCGACATCGAATCAGCGATAGACCACGCGACCTTGGCCGGCCACCAGTTCGCCCAGCACCCAGGCGGCTTCGCCGCTTTCGCGCAGGGCCTTGAGCACGGGGCCTGCGTGGGCCTGGGGCACGACGAGCACCATGCCCACGCCGAGATTGAAACTGCGACGGGCGTCGTCGATGGGCATCTGGCCGTGTTCCATGAGGAAACGGAAGAGCGGCGGAATCTGCCAGCTTCCGGTCTCGATGGCGGCATCGAGGTGCGAGGGCAGCACGCGGGGCAGGTTGTCGGTGAGGCCGCCGCCGGTGATGTGGGCCATGGCCACCAGTTGATGGGCTTTGACCAGGGGCATGACCGGGGTCAGGTAGCTGCGATGCACTGCCAACAGGGCTTCGGCCACCGTCTGGCCGGTGCCGGGCAGTTCATCGGTGACCTTGAGGCCGCGCACGTTGAAGCACACGTTGCGGGCTAGGGAATAGCCGTTGGTGTGGAGGCCGCTGCTGGGCAGTCCGAGCAGCACATCGCCTGCTTGCATGGCGTCCAGGCGCGGCAGCAGATCGGGTTCGTCCACGACGCCCACGATGGTGCCCGCCACATCCACCTCGCCGCTTTCGTACACGCCCGGCATTTCCGCCAGTTCGCCGCCGATGAGGGCGCAGCCCGCGTTGCGGCAGGCGTTGGCCATGCCCGTGACGATGGATTCGATGATTTCGGGCTCCAGGCGCTGGGCCGCGATGTAATCCAGGAAGAAGAGCGGACGCGCGCCCTGCACCAGGATGTCGTTGATGCAGTGGTTCACGAGATCGGCGCCGACAGTGTTCCAGGTGTTCGCGAGGCGCGCCACCTTCATCTTGGTGCCCACGCCGTCCATGGAGGATACGAGAATGGGCTTGCTCTCGGTGAACTGGGCGCTGAAAAGCCCTCCGAACAAGCCGATGTCCGAACGCACGCCGCTGGTGCGCGTGGCCTTCACCACGGGCTTGATGCGCCGAAGCGCCTCGTCCTGTCGATTGATGTCCACCCCGCTGGATGCGTACGTGACCTGCTGTTCGCTCATGGAACCCCCTACGCCCCATGATCCCATACCCGGCGGCGCGGGCCGACAGGAAGGCCGGGGAACCGTGGATTTCGGGGAGAACGCGAGACAATGGAACGGCAAAGCCTTTCATAATGGCCACGGGGGAGACCATGATCGACGAGGGCAGGGCGGCTCAGGCCATTGGAGAACTGCTGGCGAGCTTCGGCGCAGATCCGCGCTCGCCGGAATTGCGCGATACCCCTGCGCGGGTGGCCGCGTTCTGGTCCGAGCGCCTGGACGGCTACGGCGTGGACATCGCCGCCGAACTGAAGGCTCTGCCGGGCGAATTGGCGCCCTGTCCCGTGATTCTCGAAAAGGTGCCCTTCGTCAGCACCTGCGAGCACCATCTGGCGCCCTTTTTCGGCCACGCCACCGTGGGCTACGTGCCGGGGGAAGGCGGCACGGTGGGCCTTTCCAAACTGGTGCGCGTGGTGCAGGCCTATGCCAATCGGCTCCAGGTGCAGGAGCGCATGGCGAGGCAGATTTTCGAGGCCCTTGAAACCCATCTGAAACCCCAGGCCTGGGCGGTGAAACTGGTGGCGGAGCACACCTGCATGGCCCACCGCGGCGTAAAGACCCCCGGCGTGCCCGTGACCACCACCCTCCTCGGCGGCCTTTGGAGCGCAGACGCGCCTTTGTGTTTTCGGTGAGGCTGCTCATCCTCGATATCGATGGGGTGATGATCGACGCGGAGCGCAGCTTCATGGAAGCCGTGGCCCGCGCCCTGGCAGATCTCGCGCCTTCGCTGCCCTGGAGCGAGGCCCATTTCCGGGCCTTCAAGCGGGCGGGCACCTTCAACGACGATTTCCGGCTCACGGCGGCGGCCCTGGCCTTGCACGAGGCCGGACAACTTGACGCCCTGCGGGATTCTGAAACGTGGAGCTTTTTCTATCTGGAACCGCGCATCGCCGAGTTGTACGAAGTTGCACGCGAAGCGGTGCGAAGGCACTACGAGCACACGCGTCGCCAGGAACAGGCCCTCATCACCTTGCCCGAACTGGAAGCCACAGGCTGGGCGCTGGCCATCTGCACGGGGCGACCCCCCGACGAGTTGGACATGGCCTTTGGCGTGCTGGGGTTTGAACTGCCCTTCGTGTGCGATTCGGAACCACGCTTTCGCAAACCTCGACCGGATGGCCTGCTGCACTTGGCGGAACGGTTCGGTACACGCCAGATCCTTTTTGTCGGAGATACCCGCGACGATGCCACGGCACTGCGCGCTGCCCGGGAGCTTCGGCCGGACCTGGAATGGCGCTTCGCCGCCATCGGCCCAGATCGGGAGCGCATCGCTCAACCCGGCGATCTCCAGGAAGAAAGCCTTCGCAAGCTGCTGCCCCGGCTATCCTAGAGGCACTGGAGGCTTCCCATGAAACGGAAGATTTTGACGTCGGCCCTGGGCCTCGCGCTAGCCTTGGGCATGGCCGCACAGACCGCCCCCAAGCCCACGCCCGCACCGGAAGATCCCTACCTTTGGTTGGAGGACGTGACCGGCGAAAAAGCCCTGGATTGGGTGAAGGCCCGCAACGCCGAATCCGCCAAGGAACTGGCGGAGAGCGAGCGCTTCCAGCAGCTCAAGGGCGATCTGCTGAAGATCTACAACTCCAAGGAGCGCATTCCCGGCATCCACAAGCAGGGCGACTTCTTCTACAACTTCTGGCAGGACGCCAAGAACCCGCGGGGCCTTTGGCGGCGCACCACGCTCGACGAATACCGTAAGGCCAATCCCAAGTGGGATGTGATTCTGGATCTGGATGCTCTGGGCAAGGCCGAAGGCGTGAACTGGGTGTGGCATGGCGCGCAGATCCTGAAGCAGGGCGGCTACCGTCATGTGCTGGTCAACCTCTCCAAGGGCGGCGCCGACGCTCAGGTGGTGCGTGAATTCGATCTGAAAACCCGCAGCTTCGTGAAGGATGGGTTCCAGATTCCCGAAGCCAAGGGCCAGCTTTCCTGGATCGACAAGGATCACGTGTACGTCGCCACGGATTTCGGCCCCGGATCGCTGACCACCTCCGGCTATCCCCGCATCGTCAAGGAATGGAAGCGCGGCACGCCGCTTTCGGCGGCCAAGACCATCTATGAAGGCCTGTCCACGGACATGACCGTGGGAGCCGCCTACGACGACACCAAGGGCTTCGAGCGGCATTTCGTGATCCGCACCCCGGCCTTCTATCAATCGGAAGTGTTCATTCGCCAGGCCGACGGCACCCTGACGAAGATGGACAAGCCCATGGATGCCAGTGGCTCTGCCTATCGGGAATGGGTGATGATCGAACCCCGCACCCCCTGGACCGTGGAGGGCACCACCTATCCCGGCGGCTCGCTGCTGGTGGCTCCCTTCAAGGAGTTCATGGCGGGCAAGCGGAAAATGACCCTGCTGTTCGAACCCACAGAACATCGTTCCCTGGCGGGCAGCACCTGGACGCGCCATCACCTGATCCTCAACATCCTGGAGGACGTGAAGAATCGTCTGGAAATCCTCACGCCCACGAAGACCGGTTGGAAGCGCGAAGCCATGAAGGGTCTGCCGGAGATGGATTCATCCAACGCCTGGGGGGTGGATGCGGAACACTCCGATGACATCTTCTTCAGCACCACCGGCTATCTGACGCCCAGCACGCTCATGATCGGCAAGGTGGGCGGGCCGCTCACGCCGCTGAAATCGCTGCCGGCCTTTTTCGACGCCACGGGCATGACCGTGAGCCAGCACTTCGCCACCAGCAAGGACGGCACGAAGATCCCGTACTTCCAGGTATCGCCCAAGGGGCTCAAGCTCGACGGCACCACGCCCACCCTATTGGACGGCTACGGCGGCTTCGAAATCCCCATGACGCCGGGCTACAGCGGCGGCATCGGTCGCGGTTGGCTCAGCCAGGGCGGCGTGTACGTGGTGGCCAATATCCGGGGCGGCGGCGAGTACGGCCCCCGCTGGCATCAGGCGGCCCTGAAAGCCAATCGCCATCGGGCCTACGAGGATTTCGCGGCTGTGGCTAAAGACTTGGTAGCCCGCAAGGTCACCACCGTGAAGCACCTGGGCGCCATCGGCGGCTCCAACGGTGGCCTGCTCATGGGCAACATGACCACGCTCTATCCCGATCATTTCGGCGCCATCGTGTGCCAAGTGCCGCTGCTGGACATGAAACGCTACTCCAAGCTGCTGGCGGGGGCCTCCTGGATGGCTGAGTACGGCGATCCCGACAAGCCTGAGGAATGGGCTTTCATCCAGACCTTCTCCCCGTACCACAACCTGAAATCCAGCGTGACCTATCCGCCTGTATTCTTCCTCACCTCCACCCGTGATGACCGGGTGCATCCCGGCCATGCCCGCAAGATGATGGCCCGCATGAAGGAGATGGGGGCCGATGTGCGCTACTTCGAAAACATCGAAGGGGGCCACGGCGGCGCGGCGGACAACACCCAGCGCGCCCAGATGTGGGCTCTGACCTTCACCTTCCTGTGGCAGAAGTTGCAGTAACCGGAGCCCAATCCAGGGCATCCAATGTTCGTAACCCTGCGGGAGCCTCGCGCTCCCCTGCTTTCCCGGAGGATTCATGGCCCACGAGGCGAAGAACTATGACTACTTGAAGGGCGCGGTGAAAGGGCTCAGCGACAGCCAGCTCGATCAGCATTTCACCCTCTACAAAGGCTATGTGGCCAAGCTCAACGAAATCGAGGAGAAGCTGGCGGGCATGGACAATTCCAAGGCCAACTACTCCTTCAACGAATACAGCGAACTCAAGCGCCGCGAAGCGGTGGCTTTCAACGGCTCCTTCCTGCACGAGCTGTACTTCGAGAACCTGGGCGCCGACGAGGCCATCAGCCCTGAACTGGCCAAGGCCCTGGAGGCTGCGGGCGGCAAGGACAAGGTGATGGCCGATCTCAAGGCCGCCGCTCTGTGCGGCCCCGGCTGGGCGATTCTCACGCTCAACCGCCGCGACAACAAGCTGCACACCTATTTCTTCGGCGAACACCACCTGGGCGTGCCCATCGATCAGGACATCCTCATCGTGCTGGACAGCTGGGAACACGCCTTCATGGTGGATTACGGCATCAAGCGCCCCGATTACCTCGGCGCCTTCCTCCAGAACATCAAGTGGAGCGAAGTGAGCAAGCGCTTCGGAAAGAAGTAGCCCAATCTCGCATCACCTCAAGAGCCTCCTGCGGGAGGCTCTTTTTTTTATGGGAAGCGGATGAATTTTCCTTCCGCCAGTTGATGCAGGAACTGGGCGGTGCGCTCATCGGCGGGTTCAACGCGTTCGCCGAAGGCCAGACGCAGGATTTCCACGAGGTCGTGCCCCGTGCGTTGGCCATCCATGTGTGCCCACAGACAGGTGCCCACGTCGTCGAGCTTCACCTTGAAGTGGGGCCGCGTGAGCATCTTCTGGAACCATTGCAGGCGGCCGCTGGTGAACTTGGGGCGCAGCAGCGTGAACCGGCCATCCTCGCGCACGAGGTGTTCCACCGCCCGCTGAGGCACGGCACCGAGAAGATCGGAAAGGGAAGAATGCATCGTCACCTCGTGAAACGGCGGTCACGAAAAGGCCCCGTTGCCGGGGCCTTTTCGTTCCCTCAGATCAGGCCTTGGGCGGCGGCGGAGCGTCCGCGGGGCCGGGATTTCGCAGGGGCACGAAGATCAGGATCATGGCGATGACGGCCAGGATCAGCAGGCTGATGAAGAACATGCCGGGGTCTTTGATGATGGCGTATTTCACTTCGAAGAAGTTGAGAGCCGCGAAGAGCAGGCCGATGAGGGCTTCGCCCGCAATGAGGCCCGCTGCCACCAGCACACCGTTGTTCTCCACCTTGATCTTCTGGGCTTCACTGAACTGCTTGCGCTTGCCGATCATCTCCACCACGCCCTTGACGAGGCCACCGATGAAGATGGCGAAGGTGGTTTCCAGCGGCAGATACATGCCCACGGACACCAGCATGGGGCTCTTCACCTGCATCAGCACGAAGCCCAGGCCCATGAGCATGCCCACGATGATGAGGGGCCACTGCATGTTGCCGCCCACGATGCCCTTGCTGAGCATGGCCATGAGACCGGCCTGAGGCGCGGCCAGGCGCGGGCTGCCGAAACCGGCGTCCAGCTTCAGCACTTCCTTCTGCGTGTCGGGATCGAGCGCCTTCACCTGCTCCAGGGTGTATTCCTTCTGGAGTTCGGGTCGGTTGCCTTCGTAGTGGATCACCTGCACCTGGGCGGCCTGGCGAGCATTGATTTCATCGTTGGCGATCTTCTTGATGTCGCCCACGTGCAGCACCATGAGGGGAAGGAACAGCACTGCGGAAGCCAGGATCACGCCGAAGATGTCGCCTACCTGCATGCGCCAGGGAGTGCCACCCAGGATGTAACCGGCCTTGAGATCCTGCAGCATTTCGCCTGCCACGCCGGAACTGACGCACACGATGGCCGCCACACCCAGCACCGCCGCCACGCCTTCGCGGCCCTTGACGCCCAGCAGCACCATCACCAAAGCGGTGATGACCAGGGCCGTGAGGGTGAGGCCGGACATGGGGTTGTTGGAAGAGCCGATGATGCCCACCAGGTAGCCCGACACGGCCGCGAAGAAGAAGCCCAGGATCACGGCCAGTAGGGCGGCCACGAAAGCCACCAGGAAGGTGGTCTTGAAGATGAAGGCCGCGATGAGGAAGGTGCAGAGGGCGGCAAAGGCGATGCCCACGTGCATCCAGTTGAAGGAGATGTCCTGATTCACGCGATCAATGGTGGCTTCGCCTGCGGCGGCCTTCTTCACGTCGTTGATGGAGCGCTTGAGGCCCGTGATGAGGCTCTTCCGCATCTTGAACAGCGTGTACGAGGCGCCCACCAGCATGCCGCCGATGGCGATGGGGCGCACGATGGATTTCCACACCGTCACGGACAAGGCCATCCAGTCTGCGGTGGTTGCATCCGCAGGCATGGCGCCGGGGGCCAGGAAGTAGGTGATGATGGGCACCAGCAGGCCCCAGGCGATGACGCCGCCCGCGAAGTTCAAGGCGCCGAGCTGAGGCCCGATGATGTAGCCCACGCCCATGTAGGCGGGGCTGATGCCAGGGCTGGTGAGCAGCATGCCGCCCTTGGCAGCAGCGGCCTTGCCCTTGGCTACGAGATTGAAGGCCGTTTCCCGGAAGGGAACGAACTTGGCCCAGGCCGTGGCATAGAGGCTCAACTGGTTGAGAATCTGCACTACCGCGCCGATGCCCATGGCGCCGAAGAGCAGGCCCGTACCACCGCCGCCGCCCTGGCCCGCCTTGTGGATTTCCGCCGCCGCCACGCTTTCGGGATAGGGCAGCTCGGCATCTTCCACCATGACCCGGCGCAGCAGCGCCACGAACATGATGCCCAGCAGGCCGCCGCTGAACATGATGAAGGCCGAGGTCATGTAGTTCCCGGCGGTGAAGAATTTGGGCCAGATGCCGCTGATGACGAAGGCGGGGATGGTGAAGATGGCGCCCGCCGCCACGCTTTCGCCGATGCTGCCCACCGTTCGGGCGATGTTTTCTTCCAGGATCGTGCCTTTCATCAACTTGATGAGGGCCATGCCGATGACCGCCGCCGGATAGGTGGCCGCGATGGTCATGCCCGCTTTCAAGCCCAGGTAGGCGTTGGCCGCGCCCAGGATGATGCACATCACCAGGCCGATGAATACGGCTCTGAAGGAGAACTCCTTGAGGTTCTGACTGCTTGGGATGAAAGGCTGCATGGGATCTCCGGGAAAAGCGAGGGAACGCATGGCGCTGAAAAGGAAACGACCTTCCATTCTCACTCAGACACGGGCTTTCCAAAAGCCCCATGCCCGTTACTCTGGTCACATGCCCGGGCCTCTTCTGCTCACCAGTCGCGCCAACCCACGCTTCAAGGGCCTGCGTGCCCGTCTCGCCGCCACCGGCGCCAAGCGGGAATGCACGCTGCTACTGGGGGAAAAGCTCATCGAAAGCTGGCTCCAGGCCCGTTATCGGTCTGGCGGGGCACGGCTGAAGCCCGCCCTCTGGCTGAAGCTGGAAGGCGCTCGCAGCAGCGCCTTCAGCCACGGTCTCGAGGTCGAAATGTTGGAGCTGGCCGAACCTCTCATGCGGGATCTGGCGGACGCGGGCAGCGCTCCCAGCCATGCGCTGCTCATGGAACTGGGGCCCGAACCTTCGGGGCCTTACGGGGATCGGGTCATCGTGCCCTGGGCGAT
>JAJTBC010000073.1 GCA_021287085.1 Bacillota bacterium
GCCCTGGTTCTCGCAGGGCAGGAAGCAGAACACGCCCCAAAGGTGCGCATCGGGCTGGGAGGCTACACCGACCAGTTCTCGGATGCCACGGGCACCTGGAAAGGTTGGACTGCCAATGTCGAGTGGTTCCGGGATAGCAGCGGTCCCTGGAGCCTCGCGCTGGCCACTTCGCAGCGGCCTGAGGGGCGCGGTACCCTCGCCACCCTGGGAGAAGAAACGGCCTTCGGCGATTGGAGCTGGATCTGGGTCAGCGTGGGCTCCGGGTCGGGCGACAACTTCCTGCCGTCCTTCCGAGGCAACCTCGATATGAGCCTGGGGATCAATGAAGCGTGGTCCCTGGAACTGGGCGGCTTCTACAACCGCTTCCGGGATGGTTCCAGCACCACGATCCTCCAGGCCGGACCCGGCTGGAAAGGCAAGGTCTGGAGCAGCACCCTGCGACTCCAGCAGGTGAAGTATGACCCCGGAGGCGATTCAAACCTGGGCGTCCTTTTTGATCTCCGTTGGGGGGCCGACAATTTTCGGCGATGGCACAGCCTCCGCCTGGGATGGGGCGAAGGCGTCCTGGATGCTCTTCAGACCGGAGGCAGCCTTTCCGTCACCACCAGCACTTTTTACGGCGGGGGTGGAGGCGGCGGGCGCGGATGGGGAGGCGGCACCGGCGGCACGGGCACCACAGGAACCACGGGCACTACGGTGACCACCACGCAATGGGTGTATCCGTCTGCCAAAGAAGCCTTGGTGGGCTTCTCCAGCCACCTGCCCTTCAACGATCACTTCGCCCTTCGTCTCGACGTGTCCTGGGGACAGCGGCAGGGCTACTTCACGGTCTGGAGCGGAGCCATTCAGACCGTGGTGACCTTCTAGCGATCACGCTGGCCCGCACTAGAATGAACCCATGAGACTCACCCAGATCCTCGCGCACAGCGGTGCCCGGCTCCGAAAACCGGGCACCTGGGGCGCTGTGGGGCTGTTCGGATTGTTCTGGAACGGCCTTCGGATTCTCTCCGGCCCTCAATCCCTCAACCTGGGCGAGGCCGCCTACCCCTTCGCCTTCGGCGCGCTGGCCCTTGGGCTTTCCGCAGCGCCTTGGCAATGGACCGCAGATGATCGTCCAGCCGCTCCGCTCGGACGAGGTCTCCTTCAGGCCCTGCTCTGGACCGTGCTGGGAGTGGCCCTGCTGTCGCTGCTCCTGACCAGCACCGGGAATGGATACCGAGGCGGTCGCAGCGGGGGGCAGACCGTGGGTTGGCTCAGCATCTTCCCGCCCCGGATGATGGTGATTCTCGTCGCCACAGGCACCTTCCAATTACTGCTGGGATGGATTCTGGCCGATCTGGATAGGCAGACGCTCCGAGCCGAAGAACAAGCTCACCTGGCCAGGGAAGCCAAGGCCAAGGCCTTGCAGGCCCAGATGAACCCGCACGTGCTCTACAACACCTTGGGCGGCCTGGCGGAACTGGCGCGGGACGACGGGCGGGCCGCGGAAGAAGCCATTCTTCGCTTGGCGGGCCTGCTCCGAACGCTGCTCACCCACATCTCCAAGGCCCAGGTGCCTCTGGAGGATGAACGCACCCTGGTGGAGGGGTTCCTGGCCTTGCAGCGCATCCGCCTGGACGACCGTCTGAGCGTTTCCTGGCGCTGGGATGAGCGGCTGGAGGGCGAGCAGGTGCCCCCCCTGCTCCTTCAGCCCCTGGTCGAAAATGCGCTGAAGCACGGCATCGCGCCCGAACGGGAAGGTGGCCATCTGGAAATCACCCTCACGGGCACTGCGGACGATCTGCGTCTGCGCGTGGCCAACACCGGAAAACCCCTGCCTCCTGACACGCCGCATGGAACGGGCCTCACCAATCTGCTCCAGCGGCTGGATCTGATGGAACACAGGAAAGGCACCTTCTCCCTCGGCACGGAGGAGGGCCGAACCGTGGCGGAGGTGAGACTCACGAGAGGGGGCCGGAATGGCTGAAGCTTTGCGCGTCCTGGTAGCGGAGGACGAACCCTTCAACCGCAAACGGCTCGCGCGACTGCTCACCGAGGCGGGCTGCCGAGTCGTGGCGGAACTCCGGGATGGCACCGCCGTGCTGGAGTGGCTGGAGGCGGGTGGGCAGGCGGATGCCGCTTTCCTCGACATCGACATGCCGGGCGCTTCGGGCCTGGAAGTGGCGGCGGAACTGCCGAAATCGTTGCCGGTCATCTTCGTGACCGCCCATTCGGAATTCGCGGTGAGGGCCTTCGAAACGGCGGCACTGGACTACCTACTGAAGCCTGCCTCTGCGGAACGGGTGGCCATCGCCCTGGCCCGCCTCAAGGAACGGCGGGGAACCACCGAACCCGTGCGACCTTCCGCCACCCTGCGCTATCCCGTACGGGCCGGATCCGGGCTGGTCTTCATAGACTTGGCTCGAACCACGCATTTCGTGGTGGAGGACGAAGTGGTCTGGGCTCACGTGGGAGGCGAGCGCCACCGCACCTCCTGGAAAAGCCTGCCGGAAGTGGAAGTCAGCTTTCCCCCCGGCACCCTGGTACGAGGCCATCGCAACATGCTGGTGCGCCCTGAAGCCGTGGTGGGGGTTCGGGCCGGAGAGTTCGGCAAACTCCTGGTGCGCGTGCAGGGAGGCATGGAGCTGGAAGTGAGTCGTGGGGCGGCCCCCGGCCTGAAGGCCCGCCTGGGGATCTAACCGAGAGCCCTCTGCATCTGCATCCCGACCCCTTCTTCCTGCAGGTGAAAGGGAAGCGTCATCCCTCGACCCTCAAGGTGTGGCCTCATGAGGAGAAAGGGAGTTCTCATGAATCTTCGCAAACTCACCTCGCTCACCGCGCTCCTCTCGTTCTCGGTGCTCGCGATCTCCGGCATTGTGCTTTTCCTGACCCCGCAAGGAAGGGTGGCCTACTGGTCGGAATGGAAACTCTGGGGCCTCACCAAGGAATCCTGGGCCGCCACGCACATTCTGTTGAGCGTGCTGTTCCTCGTCATGGCCATCATCCACACGGTATTGAACTGGAAATCCATTGTTCGCTACCTTCGAGACCGCTCCCGCCAGGTCAGCTTCACCACGCCGGACCTGCTGGTGGCCGCGGGGCTCACCCTCGCCTTCACTCTGGGCCCCCTGTTCGGGCTGCCTCCCTTCCGCTGGGTGATGGATCTCAACACCTTCACCAAGGACCAGGCGAGCCGGAGCTACGGAGAGCCGCCCTATGGCCATGCCGAACTCAGCACCCTGGAGGCTTTCGCTCAGCGAACCCAGTTGGATCTTCCCAAAGCCATGGATCTGCTGACTCAGGCGGGCATGGCGCCCACCGGGCCGCAGGAGCGCCTGGTGGATGTCGCCAAGCGCTACAAGCGCACGCCCCAGCAGGTGTACCTGGTCATGAAGCCTGCCGAGAAGCCCAAGACCTTCGACGGTGGCCTGCCTGAAGAGGTGGCACCGGGCCTGGGTCGCAAGACCCTTCGGGATCTCTGTACCGAATACCGTCTGGATCTGGCCATGGTGAAATCGCGCCTGGAAGCGCGCCACATGAAGGTGAGCGAGGATCAGCCCTTCCGGGCGCTGGCCGAGGCCAATGGAACAGGGCCGCACGAGCTTTACGCCCTCATTCGCAACGATCTGAAACCCTGAGGAGACTTCCATGAAACGTCTGTTGATCGCACTGGCCTTGGCCGTGATTCCGGCCGCCCTGCAGGCCCAATCTCCCGCCAAACCCTTGTCCAAAGCGGGTCAAGAGGCCCGTCGCATCCTTCTCGATGACGAGCGCAAGGCCGAGGCTTTCTATGCCGCCGTGATCGCCAAGCATGGCGACGTGGTTCCCTTCTCCCACATCATCGAGGCGGAGCGCCGACACCAGAGCGCCTTGGAACACCTGTTCGAGTTCTACGGAATCCCCGTGCCCGAAAACACCTGGACCGCCGCGAAATTCACGGCGCCTGAACGTTTCCGGGACGCCTGCCTTGCGGGAGTCCAGGCCGAAGTGGAGAACGTGGCGCTCTACGATGCCCACCTCAAAAACATCCAAGAAAGCAATCTGCGCCGAGTCTTCGAGCGCCTGCGCTGGGCCAGCCAGGAGCGTCACCTTCCCGCGTTCAAGCGCTTCGCGGAAGAATGAGGGGCACCCTGGATCCACGCCGGAATGGTAGCCTTGCACCTTGTTGGCGCC
>JAJTBC010000095.1 GCA_021287085.1 Bacillota bacterium
GCGCCGCACACCTCCATGATCCTGTTCGAAGGCGTTCGCGCCGAGGATCTGCTGTTGAACCTGGATCTGGAAGGCATCGCTGTGTCCATGGGCGCGGCCTGCCATTCCGAGAGCCGCAAGCCCAACCCCGTATTGCTGGCCCTGGGTTGCAGCGAGGCCGAAGCGCGTTCGTCGCTGCGCTTCTCCCTGGGCGAAGGCCAAGATGAGGCGGATATCCAGCATCTTGTGCATCGGCTGCAAGCCCTGGTGGCGCGACTTCGGGGGCGATCATGAGCCGGGGACGCATGCTCGTGGCCATGAGCGGCGGCGTGGATTCCAGCGTCGTGGCGGCCTTGATGGTGGGCGAGGGCTGGGACGTGGTGGGCGTCACGCTGCAGCTTCGCAGCTGCGACGACCGCATGGCCAGCCGTTCCTGCTGCTCGGCGGACGGCATCTCCCAGGCCCGGGCCGTGGCAGGCTCCTTGGGCATTCCGCACTACGTGCTGGATTGCCGCGAAACCTTTCTGGAGCGCGTGATGCGCCCCGCCTGGGCCGAATACGAGCAGGGCCGCACGCCCAGCCCCTGCCTGCACTGCAATCGGGAAATGAAGTTCGGCTATCTCGGCGAGTACGCGGATCGCCTGGGCGCGGAGCGCATCGCCACGGGCCACTACGCCCGCGTCGAGCGCGAAGGCGATCAGGTGAGGCTGCTGCGCGGCGTGGATCGCGCCAAGGATCAGTCCTACTTCCTGTCCCAGCTTTCCCTGGCCCAGGTGCGCCGCCTGGAGCTGCCCCTGGGGGCGATGACCAAGCCCGAAGTGCGCGCCCTGGCTCGTTCCATGGGCCTGGTGAGCGCGGAGCGCCACGAAAGCCAGGACATCTGCCTGACGGTGGAAGGCCTGGGCTTTCCCGAATCCCTGCGCCAGCGCTTCGAGGAGCCCAGTCGCGCCGGTTCCTTTGTCACGCCCGATGGCAAAGCACTGGGCCCCCATGAAGGCTTCCATCGCTACACCCTGGGCCAGCGGCGCGGGCTGGGCCTGGCGCTGGGCGAGCGCGCCCACGTGGTGGGCCTGCGGCCCGAAGATGCCGCCGTCATCGTCAGCACCGATGAGCACGATCTTCTGGCCTCCGGCCTGCGTGCCGTGGGCGTTCAGTGGATCGCCGAGCCTGCCGAGCAAGTTTACGCCCAGATCCGCTCCCGCCATGCTGGAGCTCCGGCCCGCTTGGAACTGCACAATACTCATGAGGTGATCGCCCACTTCGACACGCCCCAAAGCGCCGTCACTCCTGGCCAGGCCGTGGCCTTCTACCTGGGCGAGCAACTGCTCGGCGGCGGCTGGATCGACGCGGCCCTGAAGGAGCCTCTCCCGCCCCAGTAACCCACCGTGCCATCGGAGGGATTTCTTATGATCACCTTGGAAGGGCTCAACGAAACCCACCGCATCCCCGTCATGGCGATCTACAACCACTACGTGGAACACACCCATGCGGCCTACCCCGAACAACGCGTGGACGAGTCCTATTTCGATCGGTTCCTCGAAAACGCCCGCAGCCTCTGTGGATACGCCGTTCTCGATGCGAACGGATCGGTCATCGGCTTCTGCCAACTGAAGCCCCACCATCCCTTGTCCACGTTTTCCGGCACTGTGGAAATCACCTACTTCCTCGCCAAGGAGGTCACCGGGCAGGGCATTGGCACCATGGTCCTGGAGCGGTTGACCCAGGAGGCCAAGGCCTTGGGAAAGCGGGTGCTATTGGCTTCCATTTCCGCGGACAACCAGCCGAGCCTGCGCTTTCACGCGAAGAACGGCTTCGTGGAATGCGGAAGGTTTCGCGCCATCGGCTTCAAACACGGTGCCTTTTTCGACATCGTGTACATGCAGAAATTCATTTGACCGTCAGCGCTTCACGCCACGGTATCGACGTTCGTTCCCAGCCCGGCGCTCTGGTTCATCATCTGCACCAGTTGAAGGGCGGCCGTGGATTCCGCTTCCAGGGCTTTGCGGAGCGCGAAGATCCCCGCATCCTGGCGCAAGCGGGCCTGGGCCATGGCGGTGACGGATTCGGGCGTGGGAGCGGTGAGTTCCATGGCGAATCTCGTCAGGGCTTGGGTTTCGACTGGGCGCGCAGCAGCGCCACGGCGCTTTCGATGCTGGCGGGCGCGCTGGCGGCGCGATTGGTTTCGGCCAGGGCTTCAAACACCTCCCGCCGATGCACCTGGATTTCCTTGGGGGCCTGGATGCCCAGGCGCACGCCGTCCTTGGTGACGCCCACCACCGTCACTTCGATCTCACCGCCGATGACGATGGATTCTCCCGATTTTCGCGTGATGACCAGCACGTGCCTTCCTTCAGGCCTCCGCCACGATGGGATGCCTCAGGGGATATTTTTCCGTGTTCAGCACGATTTGGCGACCCATTCGTGTACGGCCGTTGATGACCAAGGGACCGGCGAGGTTGGCGGTCATCTTGCGGGGATTTTCGGGAATGACCACCAGGGCCAGGATCAAGGCTTCGTCCGGGCTTTCCATGGCCAGGACCGCCGCATCCTCTTCCCCCAGGGGAACTTCGTACTGGGGCTGGATGGCCGCCACATCGATGCAGGCGAACGAGATTTCCGGGGCCGCCACGGATTGGAGGAACTTGAGGGGATAGCCGCCGCTGGGCTCGAAGAGACGGAAGGCCCGCAGCTCGCTGAACCCCACCAGCCCAGCGGGAAACTCCAGAATGACCTCTTCGTCGGGCGCGGCCTTGAAGCCTGCTTCTTCCGAAGCGATGACGAATTCTTTGGGAGAAGGAGCTGAAGACATGGCGACTCCAAGACGTAAAGAGGAGATCGACCCGTTGAGGAAGGAAGATTAATTTTCGTTGGAGGGGTTCTGATCGCAGGAAACGGCCCCTGCCTGATCGAACACCGCCCAGAGATCGTCCAGCCGCTTGGCGCGGAAGCGCGGATTGGGGATGTAGCGCTCCAGCACGTCCTTGGAGCGGGGCGGGTTCGCCACCCGGGCCAGAATCCAGCGATTGCCCAGCTCCATCACCGCCGCCACATCGCCTTCGTTGCCCCATTGCAGGCGCAGCTCCGAAAGCCGCTGGGCACGGCTTTCCGCCAAGGGGCCCAGGGATTTGGCCTTCTCCACGGCGGCGAAGCGCTGCACGGGCCGGTACTGGCGAACCCGCTGCAGCAGCCCGCGCATTTCTTCGGGCAGGTGCGCCAAGCGGGCCGCCACGTCGGGATCGTCCCGGCGGGCTTCCGCCTCATCGCCCAAACGGCGCAGCAAAGGCAGCAGCAGGGCCGCATCCCGCGCGGCGTAGCTGATCTGCTTGGGGCGCAAAGGCCGCAGCATCCAGTTGCTGTCCTGTTCTTCCTTGGGAATATCGAGCCCCATCTTGAGCTTGGCCAGGGTCTTGAGGCCCGGCTGCGGATAGCCCAAAGCCCGCGCCAGCATCATGGTGTCCAGCACCGACACGGGCATCACGTCGTAGAGCCGCTTGAAGACGATGCCGTCGCCCGAGAAATCGTGAACGATCCACGGCGTCTGCGCCAAGGTTTCCATGGCGGGTTTCATAAGCGCGCCCAGCGCGAGGGGATCCACCAGCCACACCTGGTCGTGGCTGGCCACCTGCACCAGGGCCATGGTGCAGTGGTGCACGCCCGTGAGGCTGCATTCGATGTCCACCGCCAGCAGATGCGCGTCGAACCACTGCTCCGTGGCGCGGCTCAGGCTTTCCGCGGAATCCACGTAGGTGATGGGAAGGTCGAAAGGATCCTCAGGCATAGGCTTTCAGCGTAAGGGAGAGGAAGCTCCCACGAAAAGATGCGGGAATCACAAGCTCAGCCGCACTTGTCGCCCTTCGTCCTCGAACCAGAAGGCATCGCGGTCCTGGAGAGGCGGCGGAGGCGCGGCGCCGGGGCCCAGGACGCAGTGTTCCAGGCGAAGGCTGGGGCGTGCGGTGGGATGGATGTAGCAGCCAGGCAGGCGGCCCTCCTGCTCCGGCGCGAAATGTTGCGCGGCAGCAATGAGATGATCGGCGCTGCCGATGTCCATCCAGGGAAAGGGCTCCACCACGATGCCCGCATGGTGGCGCAGGCGCGGCAGAAGATCGAGCTTGGTGTCGGAGGGTCCCTCCGGCAGCAGGGCCAGGGCCTCTGCGCTCCACAGGGCCGCGCCCGTGAAATGGTAGGGGCCATTGCCCGTTTCGCCCGCCAAGCGCACGTGCCCTTGATCGTCGAGCCACACGGGATTCCAGGGGCCGCCGTCGTGGGGCACCAGCAGCCAGCTCAACTGAGCCCGGCGGCGGCGATGCTCCGCCAGGAAGGCCTCCCAGGGCACCTGAGCCAAGGCATCGCCGTTCCACACCGCCAGCGGATCGGCGGCGCGACCCAACGTGTGCCTAAGACCTCCGGCGCTGCCCAACAGAAAGGGTTCGTCAAAGACCTCTAGGTCCGCGCCTGCAGCGACTTTCAGGCGTTCCGGAAGATGGTGGGCGTTGCAGCCGAGATGCTGCAGCCCCGCCCGACGCATGTCCTCGGCGCCCCAGCGCAGCAGGGGCTTTCCTCGCAGGGTCCAGGCAGGCTTGGGCAGGACCAAGGAAAGCGGCCCCATGCGCGTGCCCAGACCTGCTGTGAGCAGGAAGCCGTCGATGCTATTCATGCTCGGCATCATGGGTCGTTGGCCGCAGCAGGAATTTGCGGGGGGCCATGCCGCGCATTTCCAGCACGCGGATGCGCCAGCCGGGCAGTTTCAGTTCATCGCCCACTTGCAGGATGCGGCCCAGTTGTTCCTGGAAATAGCCGCCCAAACTCACGGCATCGGTTTCCGATTCCAGTTCGAGATCCAGATGATCCTCCAACTGTTCCAGGGTGACGGTGCCCTGGGCCAGCCATGCGCCCGTGCGGGTGCGGCGCAACTGGATCACTTCGCGGTCGAATTCGTCCTGGATTTCGCCCACCAGCTCCTCCAGCACGTCTTCGAGGGTCACCAGCCCATCGATGCCGCCGTGCTCGTTCACCACCAACGCCAGGTGCTGATGCTGTTTCTGGAAATCCAGCAGCAGATCCTGGATCAGCCGCATTTCGGGCACCAGGAAGGCGGGCCGGGCCAGGGCCCGCAGATCCACGTCGTCCGCGCGCTCATGAAGTTTCCAGAGCAACTCCTTGAGATGGATCACGCCCACCACATGATCGAGATCGCCTTCCACCACGGGAATGCGCGTGTGGGGCGAGTTGCGGGCCAAGGTGACGTTCTCTTCCACGCCTTTGCGAAGATCGAAGAACACCACCTCGCTGCG
>JAJTBC010000205.1 GCA_021287085.1 Bacillota bacterium
CCTCTTTGGTGACGGCCATGTTGTTGCCGTGCTTCAGCGAATTGTCCACGGTGGCCTGGAGTTCCGGGGGCGTGAGTCCCATGGCGCCCAGGGCCGCCCGCGCCGCGCGGAATACGCGAGGCATGGCGATGCCCACGGTGCAGTTGATGGAGCAGCGGCCGCACAGGGAGCAGCGGCCGAACACCGCATCCAGCCACGCTTTGGCCATCTCGCGATCAAAGCTCTTGGCGCCCACCATGGCCGGCGCCACCTTGCCCATGGTGGTGAAATGGCGTTTGAAAACTGAGGTCATCAATTCGAGCTTGTGCGCCGGCACGTTCTCCAGGCTTTCGTCCATGCGGTGGTAGTGGCAGGAATTGGCGCAGAGGCCGCAATGCACGCAGCTGTTGAGATAGGAGGCCTCCGCTTCCTTCAGCTTGCTGCGGAACACTTCAAGGCCGCGCTCGTAATCGGCCTCGGTGAGCTCGTCCAGACGGGACTCGTACCATTCAGCCATGAAGACCTCCGGTGGGCGGGAAGACGCCCCGATGCCCGAAGAAAGCGCCCAGATGACGGCGGGTGGTGAAGAAGAAGAAACAATGGCGGATCTTGCCCAAGGGCACGTAAAGCAGCAGCACCGTGGTTTCCACGAGCCAGGCCGTTCGCAGGGCAGGGAAGAAGCTGCTCAGCAAGGCCAGCAGGATGAAGCCGCCGCTGAGGAGATTGGACACGTAGTCGTCGGGGCAGGAAAGCCCGCGCATCCAGGGCAGCGCCAGGCGCTTGCCCAGCAACGCCAACGCACCGAGGAGTCCCACGATCAAAACGCCTCGCAGCACCAGCAGCAGGGCGTAGGGCAGCCCCACTCCCAGCAGCGAGGCCACCAGCAGCGCCAACGCCGCGAACACGCCCGCGTGAAAGGCCATGCCCGCGCCGTACGACGCCATGTTTTCCCGCACGCTCTCCTTGGCCCAGGGCGACATGCCTTTGGTGAAGGCGTACCAGATGCCCTGGGAGGCCGTGCCGGCGGGCTTGGAGTGCAACTGGCGCTGGCCGTAGCCCTTGGCTTTCCGATGCAGGAACACCAACCCGCCCACGGCCCAGAGCGCCGCAGCCAGCACTGCGATTTCCAGCAAGCCCATGGCTACACGCAGCCGTCGGGCTTGGGCAGGCCCGCGAGCTTGCAGGCGCCCTTGGCGGGACCGCCGGGGAACAGATCGTAGATGCGCTTCAGGGGCAGGCCCGTGGCCTTGCACATGGCACGCACCATGGGGGCGCTGTCGTTCTCGAGGTAGTGGGCGCGGATGAAGCGGATCACCGCCCAGTGGTCGTCGTTCAGGGCGTCCAGCCCTTCTTCGGCCTTGGCCAGCGCCAGGGCGAGTTCTTCGTTCCAGATGGAAGGATCGACGAGAAAGCCTTCCTCGTTCTGTTCCACCGTACCGCCGTTGAAGGAAAGGGCCATGGAAACCTCCTGGGAACGGACACCCGAGAGCGGGGTCGACGCGCATGCTAAGTTTGTATGCACGATTCTGGAGATTGTGTGCATGACAATCTGGGTTCCTGATCTTTCGACCTCCCCTCTTCCCACCTACCTGGCGTTGACGGAAGCCATTGGCGACGCCATTCGCCGGGGTCGATTGAGGCCAGGCGATCCCTTGCCGACCCACCGATTGTTGGCGGATCTGCTCGGAGTGAACGTGAGCACGATCACTCGCGCCTATGGGGAGGCGGCCCGGCGTCGGCTGGTCACGGGTGAAGTGGGGCGGGGCACGTACGTGCTGGGCGTGGCATCCGAGGCGGCTCTTTTCGCCCTGCGGCAGCAGCCCGAAGGCGGCGTCATCGATCTTTCCCTCAACCGCCCTCCGCCCGGTCAACGGGATTCGGATCTGACGACCTTTCTGGAGCGCCTCGATGCGGTGGAGGCGGCGCGGCTCCTCCATTACCCCGATCCCGGCGACCGCTTGGCCCATCAGCGGGCCGCCTGCGGCTGGCTGCGGCGGCGCGGGCTTGAGGTGGAGCCTGAAAGCGTGGTGGTCTGCGCGGGAGCCCAGCATGCGGTGGATACGGCCATCGGGCTGTTCCCCGAACACGAGGACATCGCCTGCGAGGCGCTGGCCTATCCGGGCTTGAAGGCCGCGGCCCGGCGCTGGCAGCGCAAGCTGCATCCCATGGCGCTGGATCGGGAAGGTCTCCGCCCTGAAGCCTTCGAGGCCGCCTGCCGCAGCGGATTGCGCTTCGCCATCGTTTCCCCCACGCTGCACAATCCCACCACCGCCACCCTGGGGCTGGAGCGGCGGCGTCAGATCGTCGCCATCGCCCGGGCCTGGGATGTCCTGCTGGTGGAAGAGGACGTGTACGGGCTGCTCAAGGAAGAGGCGCCTCCGCCCTTGGCGGCCCTGGCCCCCGAACGGGTCATCTACCTCACGGGCCTGTCCAAGACCGTGGCGCCGGGCCTTCGCATCGGCTACCTGAGCTTTCCGCCGGAATGGCGGGATCGCCTGCGGGAAGCGGAACACCATACCGCTTGGTGGGTGTCCACGCTTACCCTGGCCATGGCCACCCAATGGCTGAGCGATGGCACTGCCTGGAAGCGTCTGCAGGCCCAGCGCCGGGAACTGGCGGCCCGCCACAAGCTCTGCGTCAAACACCTGGGACGTTTGCAATGGCGGGGCGAGGCTCACTGTCCCCATCTCTGGCTGCCTGCGCCGCCGGAGGGTTCCCAGGCCTTTGCCCAGCGGGCCCAGGCGGCAGGCGTGGTGGTGGTGCCTTCCAGTGTGCTCACCACCAGCCGAGCCAAGACCGAGGATGGCATTCGCATTTCCGTGGGCAGCCCCCCTGACCGGGCGACCCTGGTGGAAGGGCTGAATCGGCTGGCGCGGTTGGTTCCCGACTTTTCAGATCGCGGGCGGCATCAGAGGATGAAGGGGGAGGCATCTTGAAATCCAAAGGCGTTCGCGTCATTGCGGTCGAACCGCACAGCTTGGCCCATCGGGCCGGCATTCGTCCCGACGACCGCATTCTGACCCTCAACGACGAGGCCGTGCTGGATCAGCTCAGCTACCAGTTCCTGGTGAGCCAGAAGGACCGCACCCGCGTGGGCTTCCAGCGGCCTGATGGCACCACTGCCACGGTCACGCTGGCCAATGGCGGCGATGGCCTCGGCGTGGATCTGGCCGAGGACGACGTGAAGGTCTGCAAGCAGAACTGCGTGTTCTGCTTCGTTCACCAGATGCCCAAGGGCTTCCGCAAGTCCCTCTACCTCAAGGACGAGGACATCCGCCTTTCCTTTCTCTACGGTCATTTCAGCACCCTCAGCTCCAGCGACGATGCCGAGCTGGATCGCGTCATCCGGGAGCGGCTGAGTCCGCTCCATGTTTCCGTTCACGCCACGGATCCCGTGGTGCGCGTGCAGTTGGTGGGCAATCCGCGAGAGGGCCACATCCTGCGGAAGCTCGACCGGCTGCTGGAAGGCGGCATCCAGGTGCATACCCAGGTGGTGCTGGTGCCGGGCCTCAACGATGGCTGGGTATGGGAGAAGACCGTGGCCGATCTGTGGGAGCGGCGGGCCTTCCAGCGGCCCGAGCAGCGGGGCGGCGTGCTTTCCCTTTCCTGCGTGCCGGTGGGGCTCACGGCCCACCGCGAGCATCTCCCCCAGATTCCTGATGTGAGCCCCGAATTTGCACGGCAATGGGTGAAGGTCTGGACGCCCCAGGTGCGGCGCTACGCGGCGGCCAACGAGGGCGAGCCGTGGCTGCTGCTGGCGGACGAATGGTTCACGAGGGCAGGCGTCGAGGTGCCGGGCCGTGCCTTCTATTCCCGCACCTGGGCGCAGCTGGAAAACGGCGTGGGGCTCGTGCGGCGCTTCCAGGATCATGCGCGGCGCTTTGTCAAGAGTCCCAAGGCTCAGGGATTCGCCGGGCGCCATGTCCTGATGCTGACCGGTTCCAGCTTTGCTCCCACCCTGAACCGCGCCTTGGCGAACCTCAATCGCGCCACGGGCAGCCGCTTGCGGGGCGTGGCGGCGCAGAACTTCGCCTTCGGCTCCTCCGTGACCGTGGCCGGGCTGCTGTGCGGCCAGGATCTGCTCTATGCCGCCCACGCCGATCGCGAGGCTCACGGCGGCGATCCCCGCTGGGTGGAGGCCGTGGTGGTGCCCAGCGCCAGCCTCCGCACCCAGACCGGACCTTCGGACCAGTACGCGCTGCCCGGCGTACCCACCCGCCCCAGCGCCCAGTTCCTTGACGACCTGACCCTGGCGGAACTGGAGCAGCGGTTGGGGCTGCCCGTGATTCCGAGCGGGGAGAATCTTTCCCAGACCCTGGATCATCTCCTGGGTCACGAAAGCTGGCATCTGGAGGGCATGACCCGGCCCCAGGGGGCCTATCTGCCCTGAGGAACTACTTCTTCGGCTTGGTCATGCCGAGGATCAGGCCCAGCACCAGGCCCCAGAGAGCCGCGAGGCCGATCTGGAATTCCACTGGAAGGCTGAAGGTGAGGGTGTGGGCGGGAATCCAGAACCAGAGCAGGGTCCACCAGGCCTTTTCGATGCCGTGAAACCCTTTCTGGCCGAGGATCAGATTGTCTTCCAATCGGTGGAAAAGCATCATCTGGGGGCCGAAGAACACGTTGGTGAACACCGAAACGGCGAAGGCCTTGCCCACGCCGTGACCCAAGAAGGCTGGCAGCAGGCCTTTGTCCAGCAGTCCTTGGGTGAAGGCCTTCATGCCGATGAAGCCGTACTTGATCACGAGGCCCAGCAGCGCCCAGGCCAGGGCCTTGGCGCCCAGTTGAGCCCAGGTGCAGGGCAGGGCGAAGCGTCTCGCGCGGGCGCTGGCGGCCAGCACTTCCCCCAGGGTGCCCAGCAGCGCGAACTGCAGCGCGGCAGAAAGGAACGGATGGGCGGTTACCCAGGCGACATAGGCGTGGAGCATGAAAAGCCTTTCAGATCGAATCCAGTCCATGGTTCAAAACGAATGAACAGGATAGAACGGAACGGCGTTTGTAAAAATCGTGCGTCTTGGAAAATCAGTTTTCCGATAACCGTTTGAACAGCACTTGGCCTTCAAGGTAGATGTGCCCTCGAAGGCTTTCGGCCAGACCTTCGCAGGCGGCGTAAAGCCGACGCTGAAGATCGGGGGCGCCCGGAGGCGGACGGTAACCCTCGGTGAGGCGATGGATGCGCTTCAGCAGCCCCGCAGCCGCATCGTGCTCATCCTCGAACAGATCCAGAGGCTCCTTCAGTTCATGCACATCATCCACAGGGCGACCTTCGATCTTGGCGAGGATGGCGGGGAAGAGGGTGGCCTCCTCCAGCTTCAGGTGCATGCGCATCTCAGTGCAGAAGAGATCCACTTCATCGCGCACTGTCAGCAGCTCCGGGGCGCGCCACCCATCGAAGAGAGCCGCCTCGGCA
>JAJTBC010000080.1 GCA_021287085.1 Bacillota bacterium
GCCTGCATGCGGGGGATTTTCCCCTCAGGCTTATTGCCCTGGATCTTTCCTTCGATTGCGATGCGTAAGCCAATGGCCTTGACGGCTTCAGCGTAGGCCTTTTCCTTTAGCGCACCTTGAATGATGGGCTCGAGCTCGGCAATGGCGGTCTTGGGCAGGCCTCGGTCAAGAGCATCCTGAATCTTCCCCCACCGGTCGTTCGGAGGGCTCGCCAGAATAGAGATCCCTGAAAACACAATCGGAAGTAGTTTGCGGAACATAATCTAGTCCCTCGGCAAAGAAGGGCTTACGAATCCTGCGTGTGAACCAGTATGCTCCCGCAAAGAAATATTCTTCGAAAGTCTAGGAAGTTCCGATTGCGGCGCATTGATGTGATCAGCACCTGTAAGACGATAAGGTGCATCGAATGACTTCCAAAAAACCAAAGCCCCTAAAACCTTATGGTTTCAGGGGCTTTAAGTGGTGGTCCCGGAGCGATTCGAACGCCCGACCCTCAGATTCGTAGTCTGATGCTCTATCCAGCTGAGCTACGGGACCGGTGGAACTGCGCCGCGACCGGTGGCGCGGATTTTCCAGTCTAGCGGGGTTTTCGACAGGGTCAAGCCGTAGCATCCGTGGAAGCCGGTGCGGGCGGTTCCGGGGAGGAACGGCGCACGCAGTGGCCGAGCAGGGTTCCACCTTCATCCACCACCAGCACGCCGGTTTCGATTTCGCCTTCGACCCAGCCGGTGCCGTGGATCTCGAGGCATTGCTGAACCTTGACGACACCTTCGATGCGGCCGGAGACGATGAGGTGCTTGGCGTGAACGGTGCCTTTCACCAGACCGCCGGGGGCCACGGTGATTTCGCCTTCGCCGGTGAGGGTGCCTTCCACGGTTCCTTCAATGCGCAGGCTGTTGAGACCTAGATGAACGTCGCCCTGGAAGAAGGTGCCTTTGCCCAGAAGGGTGTGGATGGGATCGATGGACGCGGCAGATTTCTTGTTGGCGTTGGAGGGGGGATTGAACATGGGGCCACCTGGAATCGAGAGGCGTTCAGCGCACGGCGGAAAGGAGCTGGCGCTGGAGGCGCATGTAGGGCTGGGGGTTCACGGGCTTTCCCTGACGTCGCACTTCGTAATGGAGATGTACGCCTGTGGCGTTGCCGGAGCGGCCCATGCCGCCCAGGATATCGCCCCGTCGTACGTTCTGACCCACCTGCACATCGATGTGCGCCATATGGGCGTAGAGGGTTTCCAGATCCTTGGAATGGCGCACCAACACGCCCCAGCCGTAGCGATCCATCCAGCCCGCCGCCACCACTTCGCCATCGGCGGTGGCCTGGATGGGCGTGCCTTCGGCGTTGGTGATGTCAAAGCCGGTGTGCTGGCCGAGAATCCCATCGCCCGCTTCATTCCCACGGGAAAAGGGGCTGACCCGCAATCCGAAGCCCGAGCTGAGGTAGCCTGCGGTGGGTGGAATGGAAGGCGTGCGGTTCCAGCGGTCGATGAGGGGCTCCATCCTGGCGCGCATGAGCTTGGCGCTTGCGGCGGAACGCTCCAGGGCTGATTTCAGGTGTTCCACCTGCTCGGAAGTGTTGGAGCCGCTCTCACCTCCGCGGGAAGGCATGGGCGGCAGGTCGGGGCCTGGGGCGCGCGGATTGAGCAGCGTCAGGAGATCCGTCACCTGCTTGCGCAGGGTGGTTACCTCATCTTCGAGGTTGCGGGCCTGGTCGAGGCTCTCGCGCAATTGGCGCTCCTGCTCGGCGGTCTCCCGCTGCAGATGCGAGAAGTCCATGATCTTCTTGGTGGCCCAGAATCCGTACGCAGAGCCGATTACGGAAAAGGCCCACACGCCCGCCACAGTTGCCGCCACGCGGAAGAGGGTCTTCTTGGCGATGGACCAGCGGAAGGTGCGATGGCTCCACACGATCATGATCGTGAAGAACTGCGCGGCATCCGGTCGACTGAGACGGACGCCCCGCCGTTTGGTGGAGGAACGGGCCATGGTTCCACCGTACGGGGGAAGAAACCTTCTGTCGAGAACGAATCGCAGTGCGGTTCAGCGCAACGTCAACGCCATGATCCATTCCATGAGGTGCCCTGTGAAAAAGACAGCGCCCACTAGGCTATTCAAGGTGAAAAACACATGATCGATGCGATCCAGGCGACCCTCGCGAATCACCCAGTGTTCGCGCATCAGGATCAGCGCCACTCCCGCCCAGCCTAGCCAGGGAAAGAGATGGGAACCCATGCGGAGATTGAAGGCGGCCCAGGCGGCGAGGGCCACCAGATGCAGCGCCCGGGCCACCCAGAGGGAGCGTTGGGTGCCCAGCCACGCGGGGATGGAGCGCAGGCCGCGGGCACGATCGAAGGTTTCATCCTGCAGGGCGTAGAGCACATCGAACCCGGCCGTCCAGGTGAGCACGCCCAGGGCCAGGAACCATGCGGGCGGATCCAGGCGCCCACTCACGGCAATCCAGGCGCCCAGCGGTGCGCCCGCCAGGGAAAGGCCCAGCACGACGTGCGCGAAGGAGGTGAAACGTTTGCAGAAGGAATAACCCAGGATGATGACCAGGGCCAGGGGCGCCAACTTCCAGGGCAAGGGCCCCAGCATGCCCGCGGAAAAACCGAAAAGCGCCACCGCGCCGCCCAGCAGCAGCTTCGCGCCATGGCGACTCACGCGGCCCGCAGGCAGGGCGCGGCTCTGGGTGCGAGGGTTCTCGGCGTCCACGTCCTGATCCACCAGCCGATTGAAGGTCATGGCCGCCGTGCGTGCGCCCACCATGGCCATGAGAATCCAGAACCCCACCCGCCACGAAGGCAGTGTTGGCGAGACCGAAATCACCGCCAAAAACGCAAAGGGCAACGCGAACAGCGTGTGCTCGAACTTGATCATGTCGAGCAGTTCGCGGAACTGGGCGAAGGGGCCGGAGGATGGTTGGGCGCTCATGACCGCTTCTTCTCCGCCCGCTGGCGCTTGAGGGTTTGGCGGTACGTGGTGACGTTGCGGTTGTGGTCCTTGAGGGTGGGAGCGAAGTGATGGCCGCCGACGCCCGTGGCCACGAAGTAGAGATCCGTGCTGATTTCCGGGGCCATGGCCGCGCGGATGGCGGCGGAGCTGGGGATGGCGATGGGCGTGGGAGGCAGGCCGGTCATGGTGTAGGTGTTGAAGGGATGCACGCGGCGAATATCGTCGTAGGTGGGCGCAGTGAAACGCAGATCGCCGGAGAGCCACCGAGCATAGAGGCTGGTGGGGTCGCATTGCAGGCGCATACCGATCTTCAGGCGATGGGCATACACCCCCGTCACCTTGGGCAATTCATCGGCAACATTGGTCTCCTTTTCCGCGAGACTCGCCAGAATCAGCGTGTCGTAGGGCCTCAGGGGGCCGCCGTCGAGCTTGGGTCGCACCTGATCGCGGAAGGCTTCCACCATCATGAGCAGGATTTCTTCAGGCTCCAGGGCGCGATGAACCCGGTACGTGGCCGGAGCCACGAGGCCTTCCAGGGAAGGGGCGTCCTCGAATCCCGCCACTTTGGCCAGGCGTGGGCTTTTCCACAAGCTCCAGAAGACCTCTTCGGGAACGAAGTCCTTCACGCGGCGCTGCACGCTCCACGCGTTCATGGCCGGGGTAATGACCACGTTCGTGTAATGGATTTCCCCTCGCCGGAGCTTGCCCGCCACGTCCGAGAGGCTGGCCCTGGGGGCCAGGGTGTACTCGCCGCGAATCAGATGCAGCTTGCGGGCCCTGGCCCAGAGCTTGAAAAGCGAAGCCGAGCGGATGATGCCCTCTCTCTCCAGCTGATCCGCCACCTGATCCACGGTGGTGCCCTTCTTGACGATGAGGGTGCTTTCCTGGGCCAGGGGGCCGTTGCGCTTCCAGGACCACCAGCCCGCCAGGGGCAGCAGGGAAAGCAGGGCGGTGGCCGCAAGCAAGCGGCGGGAGGTGCGGGATCGTGCCATGGCTGTCATGGTAACGTCTCAACTCTTTTTCATGGGACCGTGCTTGCAGAGCGAGGCGGATCGCGGGAGAAAGCTAACAACAGGGGCACCACAGGGACAGGCGTTGCGGGTGCCGGTGGCGAAAAGCGAGGAAACATAGTGGGGCGGCGCTCCTCCGCGCCCTCAATAGTCTCCGTGGTTCCAAAGTCTTTAAACACGAATTGAACAACGCCCACGGACTTGTCCTAAGCGCATCAACCTTCATGCTGGGAAAAGCGATCCCATGGCGCTACAATCAACGGTTTGACGCGATTGGAACCAGCATGCTTGAAAACATCCTGAAGCGAATCATCGGCTCGAAGAACGACCGCGAACTGAAGCGCCTGTGGGCCAAGGTTCAGTTGATCAATCAACTGGAACCCGAAATCGAGGCCCTTTCCGATGAGGAACTGAAGGCCCGCACGCCGCTTCTCAAGGAGAAACTGGCCCAGGGCGCCAGTTTGGAAGACATTCTGCCTGAAGCCTTTGCCGTGTGCCGGGAGGCTTCCCGACGTGTGCTGAAGATGCGCCATTTCGATGTGCAGCTGGTGGGCGGCATGGTGCTCCACGAGGGCAAGGTCTCCGAAATGAGAACGGGTGAAGGCAAGACCCTCACGGCCACACTTCCTCTGTACCTCAATGCTCTGGCGGGCAAGGGTGCCCATCTGGTGACGGTGAACGATTACCTCGCGCGCCGCGATGCGGAATGGATGGGCCGCATCTATCACTTCCTGGGTCTCACCGTGGGCGTG
>JAJTBC010000121.1 GCA_021287085.1 Bacillota bacterium
GCCAACGCTGGATCCATTCCGGCCGACTGTAGTGGTACTCCTCGAAAAGACGGGCCAGTTCCGTGGCGAGCTGCACCCGTTTGAGATCCCCTGAGTCATCCTGCAGGTAGCGCCGCACCGAAGCCATGAAATCCGGCGCCAGTACCTGGGGATCGCTCAAGGCGCAAAGCAAGCCCAGGCGCAGGTTCTGCGACGTCAGGGCCGGGATGCCGCTTTGCCTGAAGAGATCCCGCCAGAGATTGTTGAGGTAGGTGTAGCGAATATGCGCCGCAATGCCCAGGCGGCTCGCCAACTGCTGTTGCAGGTGTTCCTTCATGAAGGGGTTGGGTACCACCATGAGGATCGGTTCCCAGAGATCGGCGGCGCGGTCGGCCTGGATCTGCGCCGCCAGGCGTTCCACGAGGCATTCGGTGCGGTTGGCGTAGGTCAGCTGGAGCATGGAGGACCGGGATCAGGGCTGTTCGGAGCGCAGCAGTCTGCGCTCGGCGAGGCGCATCCAGTGTTCCGTGGCCAGCACGCCTTCGCCGAGGTTGAGGCGCTGGAAGTGATCCAGGATATGGCGCAGGGTGCGCGGAATGGCGGGCGCGAAGTGGGTTTTCTGCCGATGCACGAGCTGGAAGCCGAAGGTGCCCAGGGCTTTGAAGTTGCGCTGCAGGGCCGTGAGATTCAGTTCCTCCCACAAGCGGCGGTCGTCCCAGCCCAGCTCGATGCCCACGTGCTCGACCAGGGTGCGGCCCGCGTCGCGGTTCCAATCCCAGTAGCCGTCGAAGAGGATCGAGGCGAGGTCGTACGTGGCCGGGCCCCGGCGGGCATCCTGGAAATCCAGCAGCACCAGCTGATCGCCCTGCACCATCAGGTTGCGCACATGGAAATCGCGATGGGCCAGGAAGCGCGCACGGGTCGCCAGGCTGCCGTGAATCTCGGTCATGAGCCGCTCCAGCCACCCCGGCGGCTCCTTGCAGAGGAAATCCCGGAAGAAGTGCTTTCGGCAGTACTCCCATTCGAACTCGAACTTGGCTTCGTCGAAGGCCCGCAGCATGAAGAAGGCGCGGCTCGGCGCCCCTTCGGTGAGAAGGCCCACCCAGGTGGCCAGCAGATCGCCCACCCGTTCGGCCCAGGCGTATTCCTCCTCGGGATGCTGGGTGAGGCGGCGCTCCAAGGATTCGTCGCCCAGATCCTCCACCAGCATGCAGCGCTCGTCTTCCGCGCATTTCAGCAGGGTGGGCACCCGCACCACAGGATCCAGATACACCTGCAAAGCCTGGTAATCGTAGAACGCGTCATCGCCTTCGCCCAGGGGCGGATACAGCACCGCCAGCGCCGTGCCCAGCGTCGGGTGCGCCACGCGGAAGTACTGCCGTGCGCCCGCATCGCCACTCAGGGCTTGGGGATGACCACATCCCCACCGATTCAGCGCGGCTTGAAGTCGAGGTTCCATGGCCCCAGTGTAGAGGGTTCGCGGCTCAAAGCCGGAACTCTCCTTTGCCCAGCTCGTACTGGATGGCTCCCAGCATCGCAGCAGGGCAGGTGACGGCCCGGAGGATGCTGCGGCCCAGGGTCAGGCTCTGCCAGCCGGAAGCTTGCAGGGCCTGGAATTCTTCCTGGGCGATGCCCCCTTCGGGGCCGTGGGTGAAGGCCAGGCTCTCCAGCCGAAGCACGGGATTGCTCTCTCCCTGGGCACATTCGTAGGCCACCCATTTCTGGCTTGCCTCCCAGGTGGTCAGCGCCTGGAAGGGCACCGGTTCCGCCAGCGAGGGCACACGGTTGCGATGGCTCTGCTCGCAGGCGGCCAGGATGAGGCGCTCCCAGCGTTCTCGCTTGGCGGCCGTACGCTTCGCGTCGTATTCGCTGCGGGCGTAGATGACGGGCTGAATGAGGGTGGCGCCCAGTTCCACCACGCCTGGCAGCCAATCGTCCCAGAGGCTCAGCTGCGCGGTGAGGGGCAGGCAGGCGTGCAGGGCCACGGGAGGCTCCCGCCTTTCCGTGAGGGGCGCCACCAGCCGCACCAGGGCGCGTTCCTTGGCCAGCTCCGCGAGGTCGGCCTTCCAGGCTTCTTCGCCCAGGAGCAGCTCCAGCGCCGCTCCCGGCCTCATCCGCAAGGCGATCAGGTGCCGGGCGACCACGGCATCCAGCGTCATCACGAGGTTTTCCGAAAGAGGGGAAGCAGGCGCGGGAACGATGAAGCGAGGCAGGCTCATGGCTCCAGGGTAGCCCTCGATGGGCCGGTCGGGTCGTCAAATCACCTCTGGCCGCGTTTCCGGGGAGAGCGGCCCAGGCCCCTTTCGCCCCTTGCTATCCTTTTTCCGGGAGGTTTCATGGTTCAAGCCCTGCTGCAATCCGCGCCCTTGTGGGCCTGGATCGGCTTCCATCTCTTCGTGTTCGGCATGCTGGCGCTGGATCTGGGAGTCTTCAACCGCAAGGTGCATGCGCCGAGTTTTCGTGAAGCCGCCATCTGGAGCGCCGTTTGGATCGGGCTGGCCCTGATCTTCAACGGTGTGGTGTTCCATTGGATGGGAGCGCTCAAGGGCGCGGAGTGGTTCGCCGGGTACGTGCTGGAAAAGAGCCTGAGCGTGGACAACCTCTTCGTGTTCGTGATGCTCTTCGCGGCCTTCAACGTGGAAGTGCGCCATCAGCACCGCATCCTCTACTGGGGCATCCTCGGCGCGCTGGTCATGCGGGCCGTGATGATCCTGGCGGGCACGGCGCTGCTCAATCATTTCGAATGGATGATGTACGTCTTCGGCGCCTTCCTCATCTACACCGGCCTGAAGATGTTCAAGGCCGACGATGGGCCGAAAGATCCCACGCAGAACGCCCTCGTGAAGCTGTTCCGAAAAGTCATGCCGTACGATCCTGAGGGCGGTCACCAGAAGTTCCTGGTGAAGAAGAACCATCGCCTGTACGCCACGCCCATGCTGCTGGTGCTGGTGTCGGTGGAAGTGACGGACCTGGTCTTCGCCGTGGACAGCATCCCAGCGGTGCTGGCCATTACCCGCGATCCCTTCGTGGTTTACACCTCCAACATCTTTGCGATCCTCGGTCTTCGGAGCCTCTACTTCCTGCTGGCCAAGATGATGGATCGCTTCCATCGCCTGAAGATCGGTCTGGCGCTCATCCTCACCTTTGTGGGCGTGAAGATGTGCGTGGCCCACTGGCTGAAAGAATCCATGGGCGTATCGGACAAGACCCTGATCCTTACGTCGCTCATTTTCATCGCGGCGGTGCTCGCAGGCAGCATCGTGACGAGCCTGGCCTGGCCAGCCGAGCATCCCGACGGTCAGGCATGAAGGTCTGGCGCCATTCCCTGGAGCAAGCTCCCGCGCGATCCGGCCCTTCGGTGGTGACCATGGGCAATTTCGACGGCATGCACCTGGGCCATCGCGCCCTCGTGAAGAGCGCCGTGGACCGTGCCCAGGAACGGGGCATGACCTCGGTGGTCGTGACCTTCGATCCTCACCCGGCAGTGGTGGTCGCCCCGGAACATCGGCCTCCGCTCCTCACCACGCTGGCCCAGCGTTTGGAAACATTCGAAGCTCTGGGCGTCGATCTCGTGTGGGTGATTCCCTTCAGCCGGGCCCTTTCCCAGCAGAGCGCACCGCTGTTCCTGCAGGCCATGGATCGGGTGCTGGAGCCTGTGGAACTGCACGTGGGCAGCGCCTTCCGCTTCGGGAAAGACCGCCAAGGCGATGTGCTGGCCCTGGAGAACTGGGGCATGGATACCGGCTGCCGCATCGTGCCCCACGGGTTCCGGGCCTACGATGGCGGTCGTCTTTCCAGCAGCCGCATTCGGGAAACCCTGGCCCAGGGCGACGTGGAAGAAGCGGCCCGCCTGCTGGGTCAGCCGCATGTACTCACGGGCCTGGTGGTGGAGGGGGATCGGCGCGGCCGCCATCTGGGCTTTCCCACGGCCAATCTGCGCTGGGAACAGGAAATGCTTCCCGCCCACGGCGTGTACGTCACCGAGGCGCGGGGGCATCGCCTGGGCTCCGGTCCACGCCTGGGCCTCACCAACGTCGGCGAGAAGCCCACGTTCAAAGGACTGGCCCTGAGCGTGGAAACCTATCTGCCGGATTTCGAGGGCGATCTCTACGGCAGCCATTTGGAACTGGCCTTCCTGCATCGCCTGCGCGGCGAAGAGGCCTTTCCCGGCGTGGAAGCCCTGCGGGCGCGCATCGCCGCCGATGTGGAGCGGGGTCGCAGGTGGTATTACGAGCATCGGAGGTGAAGGTGTTTTTTCGTCATGCCGTTTTCGGCCTAGCCTCGCTGTCGCTGCTGGCCGCGCCCATGACGCCGGAAGCGCGCAAGCTGCACCTGGAATCGTTCGAGAAAGTGTGGTCCACCGTGGCCACCAGGCACTACGACCCCAAGCTCGGAGGCCTCGACTGGAAGGGCATTCACGAGGAGTTCAAGCCGAAGATCGAAAAGGCCGTCAGCGCCGAGGAGGTGCACGACCTGCTGAACGCCATGCTGGGGCGCTTGGGTCAATCCCATCTGGGAGTGATGCCCATGGAGGCGTACGAGGAGGACGGTGGCAGCGAAAATCTGGCCTCCGCCGTGCCGGGTTTCGACGTGCGACCTGTGCAGGGCCGCGTTCTCGTGACCTCGGTGGAACCGGATTCCCCCGCCGCCAAGGCGGGCGTGAAGCCGGGATGGGAACTGCTGGAGGTGGGCGACAAGCCCGTCAAGCCTGTGGTGGAGCGCCTCAGCGCTCATCTAAAACAATCCACCCAACTGGAACTGATGCTCACCCTGCGAATGCACCACCTGCTGCGCAAGGGCGGCGACAAGCCCATGTCCCTTCGCTTCGGCACGGGCAAGGGCGCCGTGGCCTTGCAGGTGGCCCGCATGGAACCCAAGGGGCGGGTGGTTCGTTTCTCCAACCTGCCTCCCACCTCGTTCTGGTTGGAGCGGCGCACCCTTCCCGGCTCCGTCGCCTACCTGAAATTCAATATCTGGCTGGAGCCCGAAGCCGTGGTTCAGGGTTTCCAGCAGGCCTTCGATGAGGCCAAACCTTGCAAGGGCTTCATCCTGGATCTGCGCGGCAATCCAGGCGGCATGGGCTTCTTGGCCACGGGAGCGGCGGGTTGGTTCGTGAATGCCGCCCATCTGAAGCTGGGCACCATGCAGATGCGCCAGGGGAACCTGAATTTCGTGATCCTGCCCCGCGCCAACGCCTTCCAAGGTCCGCTGGCGATCCTGGTGGACAGCTGCTCTGCTTCCACCTCCGAAATTTTCGCCGGTGGCATGCAGGATCTGGGCCGGGCCAGGATCTTCGGGGGACGCAGTGCGGGCGCGGCGCTGCCTTCGATCATCGAACGCTTGCCCAACGGCGACGGCTTTCAATACATCATCGCCAACTACCTGTCGGAAAAGGGGTATGCGCTGGAAGGTCGCGGCGTCAAACCCGACGAGGAAGTGCCTCTGAGCCAGGCAGAGCTGCTGAAGGGCCGGGATCCTGCGTTGGAGCAGGCCCTGGCGTGGATCGCCAGACAGTGACCCGGCACCCTCCTGGTATCATCCTTCGTCCTCTCAAGGAGAATCCCATGCTGCGCGCCACGCTCTTCTCCCTCCTCATGCCTGCGGCTCTCATGGCTCAGGCCCTGCCCTCGGGCGAAGCCGTGCTGGATCGCTTCATCGAAGTGACCGGCGGCAAGAAGGCCTACGAGACCAAGCACAGCATGGTCACCAAAGGCACCATGTACGTGGAGGCCATGGGACTGAAAGGCACCATGACCATCTACAAAGCAGAGCCCAACCTCATGCTGACGGAAGTGGAATTCGCGGGCGTGGGCAAGATGCTGGATGGCTTCGATGGCCAGCACGCCTGGAGCTACAGCGCCATTCAGGGCCCCAACCTCAAGCAGGGCGAGGAACGGGAGCAGAGCAGGCGTCTCGCCAACTTCCACGAGCAGAACTGGAAGGAGGTCTATGCGGAGGTGAAGACCCTGGGCGTGGAGAACGTGGGCGATGAGCCTTGCCATAAAGTGGTAGCCACGCTCAAGCAGGGCAATCCCATCACCATGTTCTACAGCGTGAAGACGGGCTTCCTGGTGAAACAGGCCATGAAGGTCGCCACCGCCATGGGTGAAATGGAAGCGGAGACCCTCCTCAAGGACTACAAGAACGTGGGCGGCATCTGGATTCCCCACGTGCTGGAGCAACGGGCGGCGGGCCAGGTGTTCACCATCACCACCACCAGCGTGGAATGGAACGTGGAAATCCCCAAGACGCGCTTCGCGCCTCCGGCGGAAGTGAAAGCCCTGATCAAGAAGTAGGGTTTCGGGGCCTCTTCGCAGATTCAAGGAAGGCCGTCACGCGCGCCAGCACCGCATCCTGGGCCTCCAGATGCGGCGCGTGGCCGCAATGGGGGATCATCCATTGCTCGGTGTGGCCCTGGGCCTGGGCCGCGATGGCGCGGAGCTGGGCCTCGCTGCCGTAGGCGTCGTCCTCGCCCTGGATGAGCAGCAGCGGGGCGCGAAGGCCATGCAGTTGCGCGGTCACGTTCCAATGGCGGGCGTCGGGATGCAGCCAGGTTTCATTCCAGCCGCGAAACACGGCTTCCGTCTGGGCTCCGTGGAAGCGCGTCAGGCGCGCCTTCAGCCGCCCGTGCTCATAGGCTTCTGTGGCCTGGCGCAGCCCTTGCAGAGTGATGGGTTCCAGAAAGACATGGGGCGCTTCCACGATCATGGCCACGGGAAGGGAAGGAAAGCGCGCCGCAAAAAGAAGGGCGATGGTGCCGCCATCGCTATGCCCCACAAGAATGGGCCGCTCGATGCCGGCTCGCGAAAGCACGTCCGGCAGGGCTTCGCAGGCTTCGCGCTCCAGGTAATCCATGCGCCGCGGTTCCAGGGCGGGCGAGGATCGACCGTAGCCGCGCCGCTCGTAGAGAAAAGCGGAAAGGCCCAGGCGCCGCGCCAGATGTTCGGGGAAATCCTTCCATTGCGCGATGCTGCCCAGTCCTTCGTGAAGAAATACCAAGGTGGGAGCCGACGCCTCGGCCTCCAGGTTCCGCAGCCAGCGCGTCTGCAGGCGGTGGTCGTCCATGGAAAGGGGCGCATCCTCAGTGCGCCAGCGGGAAGAAGGATCCATACGGCATTGTAGAATGGCGCTCCGGCCTCCGGCCGTTGGTGCGTTTTCGTGGGAAGCCGATGATCTCTTTTTCCAAAGTCAGCAAGCAGTATGGTCGCCAGATTCTTTTCGTGGATGCGTCCTTCCAGCTCAATCCCGGTGAAAAGGCCGGACTGGTGGGCCCCAACGGCGCGGGCAAATCCACGCTTTTCCGCATGGTGGTGGGCGAAGAAAGCGCCGACGAAGGCGAGGTGAGCCTGCCCAAACGCCGCTCCATCGGCTATTTCCGGCAGGAAGTGGACGAGATGGGCGGCCGTTCGGTGCTGGACGAAGCCATTGCTGGAAGCGGTCGGTTGGGCGATCTTCATCACGAACTGATGGATCTGCAGCACGCCATGGCCGATCCCGATACGCCCGATTTCGATGCGGTGCTGGAACGCTTCGGCCATGTGCAGGAGGAGTACGAACACGCGGGCGGCTACGAGCTGGAAGCCAAGGCCAGAGCCTGTCTGCACGGACTCGGCTTCCACGACGACCAGATCGATGGCGACGTGAGCGCCCTTTCCGGCGGTTGGAAGATGCGTGTGTCCATGGCGAAAGTGCTGCTGGGCAACTTCGATGTGCTGCTGCTGGACGAACCCACCAATCATTTGGACATCGAATCCATCCTGTGGCTGGAGGGCTATCTGAAAGCCAGCGCCGCCACGATCCTCATGACCTCCCACGACCGGGATTTCATGAATCGCATCGTGACCAAGGTGCTGGAGATCGATGACGGCGACATCATTACCTATTCGGGCAACTACGATTTCTACGTGAAGGAACGGGAGATCCGCGAAGCCAATCAGGAAGCGGCTTTCGAGCGGCAGCAGGCCAAGTTGGCCAAGGAGCAGCGCTTCATCGAACGGTTCAAGGCCCATGCGGCCAAGGCCGCCCAGGTGCAAAGCCGCGTGAAGGCGCTGGAAAAGCAGGAGCGCATCGAACCGCCGAAACGACGACGCATCGTGAAGTGGGATTTTCGCGCGCCTAGTCGCTCCGGAGATGATGTGGCCATGCTCGCGGGCATCGCCAAGGCCTATGGAGAGCGCAAGCTCTACCGCGATTTCGATTTCCATATCCGCCGCGGCGAACGCTGGTGTGTCATGGGCCAGAACGGGGCGGGCAAATCCACGCTGCTCAAGATGGTGGCGGGCCAGCTGGCACCCGATGCGGGCGAGGTGAGGCTGGGGGCCAGCCTGAAGCTGGGCTACTTCGCGCAGCAGTCCCTGGATCTCATGGACCCGGAATTGACGGTGCTGGAGCAGATGCAGCGGGATTTCCCGCTGGAAGGACTGGGGGTGCTGCGCAACCTCCTGGGCGCCTTCCAGTTCTCCGGCGATGACGTGGACAAGCGCATCCGCAGCCTTTCCGGTGGCGAGAAATCACGGTTGGCCATGGCTCGCATGCTGCTCGATCCGCCGAATTTCCTGGTGCTGGACGAACCCACCAACCATCTCGATCTGGCCACCAAGGAAATGCTCATCGAAGCGCTGAAAGCCTTCGAAGGCACCATGCTCTTCGTCTCCCACGACCGCGCCTTTCTGCGGGGCCTTGCCAATCGCGTACTGGAACTGGGCGGTGCGGAGCATGAAGAGCCGTTGCGCTTCCCTGGCTCATACGCCGAATACGTGGCCACCACCGGCCGCGAAGCGCCGGGGGTTCATGGGTAGGAGTCAGCAGCCGTGATGGCCCTTCTCCGGCTGGCACACTTCGATGAGCACGCCGCCGGTCTCGGCGGGGTGGATGAAGGCGATGCGGTTGCCGTGGGCGCCTTTGCGGGGAGTCTTGTCGATCATGCGCACGCCCTTGTCCAGCAGTTCCTTCACCGCCGCATCCACATCGTCCACTTCGAAAGCCAGATGATGGATGCCGGGGCCTTTCTTTTCCAGGAACTTGCCCACGGGGCCTTCGGGATCGGTGCTTTCCAGGTATTCCAGCGTGCTTTCGCCCACGGGGTAGAAGGCCGTGCGCACTTTCTGATCGGCCACCTCTTCCACGTGATCGTGCGTCATGCCGAAGATGCGCTCCATGCGCTCCATGGCTTCGGAAAGGGTGGGAGAGGCGATACCGAGGTGGCTGATGCGCAGAATCTTCATGGGGGTCCTCCAGCGCCCATTCTACCTATCCTGGACGGGGAGGTGGCATGAGCGAGATCCGCGCAGTGGTGTTCGATGTGGGCAATGTGCTGGTTCGATGGAACCCGGAGCATCTCTACGCCACGCTGATCCCCGATGTTGCGGAGCGGGCCTGGTTCCTGGGCAACGTGTGCTCGCCCGTCTGGAATCTGGAACTGGATCGCGGTAAGCCCTGGGAAGAAGCCATCGCGGAACGCTGCGCCGCTTTTCCCGACCAGGCCCAGCGCATCCGCGCCTACCGTGAGCAATGGGATGAGATGGTGCCCGGCGCGCTGGATGAAACGGTGGAAATCCTTGAAAACCTTTGCCAGCACGGCGTTCCATGCTACGCCCTGACCAACTTCAGCTCCGAAATGTTCCAGCGCACCCTGCGGCGCTTTCCCTTCTTCGGCCTCCTCCAGGGCATGGTCGTGAGCGGCGAGGAAGGCATGGTGAAGCCTGACGCACGGCTGTATCACGGCCTGGTGGAACGCTACCGCCTCGAACCTTCCACGCTCTTCTTCATCGATGACACCGAGGCCAATGTGGAAGCCGCCAGGCGCTGCGGATGGCAGGCCCATCGCTTCATCGATGCGAAAACCCTGAGACAGACGCTGCTGGAAAGGATGAAAAGCTGAACACGGCGTTCACGGAGAGAAAGAAGGAGATCACAGAGAAGAAATTTTTTAGCTTTCGTGCCTTTCGTGGTTAATCACTACACCCCCGCGCGGCGCTTCACTTCGTCCGCCGTGGCCTGATCCAGCGGCTCACCGCGTTGACGCAAAAAATCCGTCACGTGATCGCGGCGTTCAGGCGTCCATTTCTGGCCGAAGGCGAATTTTCCCGTGAGTCGTTCGAGGGTCATTTCCAGCACGGCGGTGCTTTGCAAG
>JAJTBC010000124.1 GCA_021287085.1 Bacillota bacterium
ACGAAGTCTTCTTCGAGAATGCCCCGCACACCGAAACGAGCGCCGTACACATGGGTGATGAACGGGCATTTGCGCGCCTCCAGCACCACCCCCACCAGGCTTTGATTGATGACAGAAGTGGGACCACCCCCTTGGGCGACCACGGCGATTCCTTCGAGATGCTTCATCGGTGACTCTTTCAAAGGCCCAGGGCCGAAGGTTGAACTTCCCATCGTAGCAATGACGTTACCCTTGAGCAGAGGTTCATTTCAGGGATAGGAGGTTTTGCATGATCCACGGAGGTCTTCTGAAAGGACTGTTCGCGGGCTGCTTGGCTCTTTCGCTCTTCGGCCAGGAAGGGGCCGATCCTCGGCTGAAGGCCATGCAGCGGGAGCTTCAAGCCCTGAAATGGGAACTGGAGAGCCTGCGGAAAGCCACCGATGATGTGCTTTGGTTCCAGCGGCTTTCCGACGTGGCCGAGGTGGACAAGGTGACCTACGTGGGGCCGCCCAATCCCAAACGCCCGGAGAACTACGGCATCGTCAACAGCCGTGTGCCCATGAAGCTCTACCAGTACGTGTTCGTGCCGCGGAACCTGGACAAAGGCAAGAAACACCCGTTGCTGGTGCTTCCGCATGGCGGCACCCATGCGGATTTCACCACGTACCACGTCCACATCATCCGGGAGATGATGGCGCGCGGCTACGTAGTGCTGGCCCCGGAGTATCGAGGCTCCACGGGCTACGGCAAGGAGTTCTACGAAGCCGCCGATTACGGTGGCCTGGAAATCGACGATGTGGTGGCAGGCCGGGATTGGGCCGTGGAGAACCTGTCCTTCGTCGATGGCCATCGCGCCGCCATCGTGGGCTGGAGCCACGGCGGCCTCATCGCCATGATGGCGGTCTTCGACCACCCCGAGAAATTCCGTGCGGCCTATGCCGGCGTGCCCGTATCCGATCTCCTGGCGCGCGTCGGCTATGCGGGAGACGAATACAAGGACGAATCGGTGATCCGGGGCCTCTTCGGCAAGACCGCCACGGAAGACGTGGATCGCTACCGCCGCCGCAGCCCCATCTGGAACGTGGAGAAGCTCAAGACGCCGCTGCTCATCCATACCTCCACCAACGATCAGGATGTGAACTCGGTGGAAGTGGAGCAGCTCATCCGCGCCCTCAAGGCCGCCGGAAAAACCTTCGAGTACAAGATCTACCAGGATGCTCCCGGTGGCCACAGCTTCAACCGCATCGACACCGCTCTGGCCAGGCAATCCCGCCAGGAAATCTACGACTTCCTGGCCAAGCACCTCAAGTGATCGCGAGTCCTTACCAGGCTTGCACCTGTCGCAGCGCCTCGTACAGCACCACGGCGGCCGCCTGGGCCTGATTGAGGCTGCGATGGAAATCGCCGGGCATGGGAATGGTGATCAGGCCCTCGGCATGGGCCTGAAGAATCGAGTCGGGCAGTCCCTTGGTCTCCTGGCCGAGCACGAAGCCATCGCCTTCTTCAAAGGCCACTCGCGTGTAAGACCGCTTCGTCTTGGTGGTGGTGAACCACAGGCGCTTCGCAGGATTGCGGGCCAGGAAATCCTCCCAATCCGTGTAATGGGTGGGGGCCAGCTTTTCCCAGTAGTCCAACCCGGCCCTACGCAGGTAGTAGTCGGAGGTGTCAAAGCCCAGGGGATGGATCAGATGCAGCTTGGCGCCGGTGCAGACGCAAAGCCTTCCGATGCTTCCGGTGTTCTGTGGAATCTCCGGTTGGTGCAAGATGAGGTGGAACAAGGAGGCCTCGCATGGTGGGTTCGGAATGCCTTTTCTGTAAGATCGTCGATGGGCGCATTCCCGCTTCCATTGTCCACCAGGATGAGCAGGTGGTGGCCTTTCGGGATATCGCGCCCCAGGCGCCGGTGCACATGCTGGTGGTGCCGAAGCTGCACATCCCCAGCCTCGAAGCCCTGGAGCAGGAGCATCAGGCGCTGGTGGGCCACATGGTGCTGGTGGCCCAGAAACTGGCCAGAGAGGCGGGATTGGCGGAGAACGGCTACCGCCTGGTGTTGAACTGCGGCCGGGATGGAGGCCAGACGGTGTTCCACCTGCATCTTCATCTGCTGGGGGGCACGTCCTTGGCCGGGAGGATGGCGTGAACCTCACGCCCTTGCTGGAAGCCTGCGAAATGCAGGCCCTGGAGGCGGAAGCCATCCAGGCCTGGGGCATGCCTTCGCGGGTGCTGCAGGAACACGCGGCCCTGGGGGCGCTGGCCATGCTGCCACCGGACGAGCCGCTGCACATCCTCGCGGGGCCTGGCAACAATGGCGGCGATGCCCTGGCGTTGGCGCGCCTGGCGAAGCTGCGAGGGCAGGCGGTGCAGGTGTGGACGCTGGAACCTCAGCCCCGTTGGAAGGGCGATGCGGCGGCCCAGGCGGCGTTATGGGAAGGCTTAGGCGGCGAGTACCACTACACGGATCACCCTGAAACCGTGGTGCCCGCCTTTCAAGGATGGGTGGTGGACGGGCTGCTGGGCCTGGGGTCCAAGGGGCCGCTGCGTGAAGCCATCCTGGCTTGGGTGAAGGCCCTGGCGGTGCCTTCGCGTTCCTTCCGCATGTTGGCGCTGGACCTACCCACGGGCCTGGACCCCAGTTCTGGCGAGCTTCCTGATGTGTGCATTCGCGCCCATCGCACGGCCTGTTTCGGGCATCTCAAGCGTTGCCACGGCCTGAAACCTGCCTCAAGCTGCTGTGGCGAAATCACGGTGGTGCCTATTCCTCTGCCTGGCGAGCCTCAACCTCGCCTGGCGCGACTGGAGCGGCCCGCCTTTTCTTCGGCGCCCTGGGATGCGCACAAACGCCAACGGGGGCGCGTGGCCATTCGCGCGGGACGCCTCGGCATGAGCGGCGCGGCGGTGCTGGCGGCTCTCGGCGCGCTGCGCATGGGCGCGGGCCTGGTGACGATCTTCACCGATGCGGAGATCCGCGCCGAAGTGGCCGCTCAGGTGCCGGAAGCCATGGTGCGGATCTGGGAAGGCCATCTGCCCGATGATTTCGATGCGCTGTTGGTGGGACCTGGAGGCGTGACGGAAATTCCTTCATGGGAAGGCCCGCTGGTGTTGGATGCTTCGGCATTGAAGCCAGGAGAAGGCCCTCGCTGGATGGCGCGACCCAACACGGTCTTGACGCCCCACGGCGGGGAGTTCGCACGGTTGTTTGCGTTGTCGCAGGCTCCCGCCTTCACCGATGAACGCATTCAAGCAGCGCAGGCCCTTCAGGGAGAAGCGGTCGTGGTGCTGAAGGGCGCGCAAACCCTCATCACAGGGGGCGACGATCCCTGCGTGTGGCTCAATGCCACAGGTCATAGTGGTCTAGCCACAGGCGGAACAGGCGATCTCCTGTCCGGCCTGGTGGTGGCGTTGTTGGCCCAAGGGCTGATGCCCCGCGAGGCCGCGGCCCAGGCGGTCTGGCTCCACGGAGCGGCGGCGGATCGATTGGGCGAAGGCCCTTTGATGGTGCGGGATCTCGCCGATTCCCTAGCGGCGTTGTTGAGGGAGATTCATGGAGCCTGAGCGCAGTTTTCTCGCCGATGAGGCCGTGACCGAAACCTTCGGTGCCCAGTGCGCGGCCCTGACGCCGCCAGGGGGAACCTGGCTGCTGCGAGGGGAACTGGGGGCGGGCAAGACCACGTGGACCCGCGGTTTCGTGGCGGGTCTGGGGGGTGATGGCGACCAGGTGGCTTCGCCCACGTACGCCGTGCTGCATCGCTATGAAACGCCCAAGGGTCGCGTGTTCCACTTGGATCTCTACCGGCTCGGGGAAGGCGGCGCCTGGTCGTTGGGACTGGAAGAACAGGTGACTTCACGGGATTTCCTGGTGGTGGAATGGGCTGGCAGCAGCGGCCCGTGGCCCACGGACTGGGTGGCAGAGTTGGGCTTGGAACCCCAGGATCAGGGCCGTCTCGCGGTGTGGTCGCTGCCCTCCAGGAGCGCGTGATGGATCTCCATTCGATACTGCTCGTCGTGTTGATCGTGCTGGCTGTCCTGGCGGCGATCGGAGCGTGGCGGCCCCGCTGGAACGCCGCCAAGGAAGAGGCCAGGGATCGGGCGCTGGAAAACCGTCTCGAAGATCGCTTGGAGGGCATCAGCAGCCGCAGTCGCAGCGAATCCCTTCAGGCATTGGTGAATCAGGTTCAGCCCCTGCGGGAAGAATTGCGCCTGGGCCGACTCGACCAGGAAGCCCAGCTGGAGCGCCTTCAAGCCCTGGTGCAGGAGCGCCTGGATCGGCTCAACGCTTCCAACGAAACCAAGCTGGAGGAGATGCGCCGCACCGTGGACGAGCGCCTCCAGACCACGTTGGAACAGCGCCTGGGCGACAGCTTCCGCATGGTGGGCGAGCGCCTGGAGCAGGTGCAGCGGGGTTTGGGCGAGATGCAGGCCCTGGCTCAGGATGTGGGCGGACTGAAGCGGGCTCTGACCAACGTGAAAAGCCGGGGCGTGCTGGGAGAGGCTCAGTTGGGCGCCCTGCTGGAGCAGTTCCTGGCGCCGGGCCAGTACGAAGCCAACGTGAAGGTGAAGCCCCGCAGCAATGAAATGGTGGAATACGCAGTGAAGCTGCCTGGCCCCGAAGAAGGCGTTCCCGTATGGCTGCCTATCGATGCGAAGTTTCCCATCGAGGACTACCAGCGGCTCATGGAGGCCTGGGAAGGGGGCGATGCCGTGGCCGTGGAACAGGCAGGGCGCGCTCTGGAGCAACGCATCCTGGGGCAGGGGCGAGAGATCCGCGACAAATACATCGCGCCGCCTTCCACCACGGATTTCGGCTTGCTCTTCTTGCCTTTCGAGGGGCTTTACGCGGAGGCCTTGCGTCGTCCGGGCCTGCTGGAGCGGGTTCAGCGGGAATGCAAGGTCACGCTGGTGGGCCCCACGACCCTCACGGCTTTCCTGAACAGCCTGCAGGTGGGCTTCCGCACCCTGGCCATCACCAAGCGCAGCGCCGAGGTCTGGAAGCTGCTGGGCACCGTCAAAACGGAATTCGGTCGTTTCGGCGATTCCCTGGCGGCTCTCGACAAGAAACTGGACGAAGCCAAGAGCCGCCTGGGCGCGGTTTCGGAGCGCAGTCGCATCCTGAGCGACAAGCTGGTGAAGGTCGAAACGCTGCCCGATGGAGAAGCATCAGGCATTTTGGATATGAGTGTGGATTAACGCGCAAAAAGTTGCATTTGTCTTATGAAAATGCCATGATTGGGCTTTCCAAGGAGGGTATTCATGGCGAATATCGAAATCAATTCCCAAGACGGGAAGAGTTTTTCGGGAGATGTGCTGATCGTTCCGGTCTTTTCGGGTCGGGAACGCCATCGGTTGCCGTTGGCCATCAGCAAAGTGGCCCGTCAGGTCATGGAAGAGAACGATTTCAAGGCGGATTATCTGGAACTGGTGCCCCTGCATCATCCCAACGGCGTCAAGGACTGCCGCTGGATGCTCCTGGTGGGCCTGGGCGAGGAAGAAGCCGTCACCTTCAACAAGCTCCGCAAAGCCCTGGGCGCCGCCGCGCGCTACAGCCTGAAGAAGGGCTGGAAGGCCGTGGGAATCGTGTCTCCCGCCACCGCCAGCATGGACCACGACGAAGTGCAGATCGCCGTGCTGGAAGGGGCCATGCTGTCCGATTACGACTTCACCCTTTGCAAGGGCAAGCCTGAGCCGCGCAGCTTCGACCGCATCGAGCTGTTCACCAATGGCGACGATACCCGCAAGGCCCGCCGCCAGCTGGCTCAGATCCAGGTGGGCGTGGACGCCTGCCATCGTGTGCGGGATCTCGTGAATACGCCTGCGGGCGAACTGCATCCCGAAAGCTTTGCCGCCAAGGCCCAGAAACTGGCTGGCAAGCATAAGCTGGGCTTCGAAGTCATCGAGGGCGAAGCTCTCGCCAAGGGCGGCTTCCGGGGCGTCATGGCCGTGGGCCAGGGTTCCGCTCGCGGACCCAAGGTGGTCAAGCTCGAGTACGCGCCCAAGGAAAAGGCCAAGAAGCACGTGGTGCTGGTGGGCAAGGGCGTGTGCTTCGATTCCGGTGGCCTCTCCCTCAAAGATGCCTCGGGCATGGAAACCATGAAGGACGACATGGCCGGTGCCGCCATTGTCATGGCGACGTTGGCCGCCTGCGCCGAACTGCAGGTGCCCGTGCAGGTCACGGGCCTCATGGGGCTGGTGGAGAACATGCCTTCGGGCACCTCGTACAAGCCCGGCGATGTGCTGAAGAGCCGCAACGGCAAGACCATCGAAGTGCTCAACACCGATGCCGAAGGCCGCCTGGTGCTGGCCGATCTGCTGGATTACGCCTCGGAGATGAAGCCCGATCACATCGTGGATCTGGCTACTCTCACAGGCGCCTGCATGATCGCCTTGGGCGATGGCGTGTCCGGCATCTTCGGCGAGGACCAGAAGCTGGTGGACCGCCTCCTGAGCGCGGGCAACAGCACCGGCGAATACCTCTGGCAGCTGCCTCTCGTGGCTGATTACCGCGAAAGCCTCAAGAGCCATATCGCCGATATCAAGAACATCACCGGCAAGCGTTGGGGCGGCGCCATCACGGCCGCCATGTTCCTGCGGGAATTCGTGGATCACGCCTCCTGGGTCCACGTGGATCTGTCGAGCTGCTGGGCGGATGCCGAAAAGGACTACCGCACCCCCGGCGGCACGGGCGAAGGCCCCCGCTGGCTGCTGGAGTGGCTGAACAGCTAGAACTTAAATCTCGTTTTTTCAATACCCATGGGGGGCCGCGGCCCCCCATTTTTTGTTCATCCACCCCTTGACCTGAACCTCGGACGCGGCTCTGATAGGGGAACTACATTTATCACCGGAGATGCCGATGGACGCCACGGATACCCTTACCAAGGCTGACTTGTCGAAGCACCTGATGCAGGAACTGGATCTGCCCAAAAAGGATGCGGATCTGCTGGTGAACACCTTCCTGTCGTGCATCATCGAATCCCTGCGCGCGGGCGAGGGCGTGGAACTGCGCGGCTTCGGCAGTTTCCGTCTGCGGGATCGGGATGGGCGCAAGGGCCGCAACCCCCGCAGCGGCGAATCCATCACCGTGCCGCCCAAGCGTGTGGCCTATTTCAAACTGGGCAAAGAGCTGCGAGCCAAGCTCATCGACGACTAGCCCCTTTCCCAAGGAGACTCCCATGCGAATGACCCAATGGCTGGTGGCAGCCTGCGCCGCGCTGTTCGTGGTGGCCCCTCTTTCAGCCCAGAAGCTCACCAAGGAAGAAAAGGCCAAGCTTCCCCGTGTGGCCATCATCGAGTTCAAGGCGGCGCCTGATGCGTGGCATGGGTGGAGGCACGGCGGGTGGGGCAACAACATGTCCACCATCTCCAATCAGCTTCGGGATCTTCTCACCACCGCCATGATGGAAACGGGCCGCAACAAGTTCCGCATGGTGGAGCGCGAGCGCCTCGCAGAGATTCGCGGCGAGCTGGCCTTCCAGCAGAGCGGCGAAGTGGATACCGCCACCGTGCAGAAGGTTGGCAAGCTGCTGGGTGTGAAGTACATGATCACCGGCAAGGTGACCCGCTTCGCCTACAAGGAAAGCGGCCTTAGCGGCGGCTGGGGCCTGGGTGCGCTGGTGGGCAAGGTGACCGGCAACAGCACGGCAGGCGCCGTGGCGGGGGACATGAAGCTGAAGAAGGCTTCTTTCACCGGTCGTTTGGATCTGCGCCTCATCGAAGTGGAGACCGGCGAAGTCCTGGGGACCTGGAAGGATGAAGGCGGCGTGGCCGACACCAGCGTGAAGATCGCGGGCACCGGCTCCGAAGTGGAGTACGACGAAGAACTGGTGAACAAAGTCTTCGAGCCCATCGTCGAGCGCCTCGCCCCCAAAGTGGTCAAGGGCATCGTGCGGGAAGCAGCGGAAGAGGATTAGACCTCCTCGGTTGAATCACGAATCAGCGAACACTCAGTTTCGATTTTTTGGAGGCCTGGGATTTCTCAAGAGTCTCCACGATGGCCTTGTTGGCAAGGCTATGTGCGAGACCGAGGGCCGTAGAAGGTTGTCGATTGGGTATTACCACTCTAGGGTCTGCGCCTTTGCTTAGAAGGAGTTCAACCGCACTAAGGTTCTGTTCCTGAACGGCGAAGAATAGGGGTGTTCCAAATGGGACTTGAACATTGGGATCCA
>JAJTBC010000139.1 GCA_021287085.1 Bacillota bacterium
CCCCCGCCGTCAACTGCAGGAATACCGGTGCCATGGCAGGGGGATTCAGGATGGGGAAAAGCGCCAGGAAGGCGAACATCATGGTGTTGAGAAAGACGAGCATGGATCACTCCAGGGCCGGGCGCTTCGGATGAAGCCTTCGCCGCTTCATGGTAGAACGCCTCTTCGTTCATAAAGGGTCACAACTGACCCCTTCGACCACGAATTGGATTCGAAGAATAAAGACGGCTTTCTAGCAAACCGTTAAACGCGAATGTTGGTTTTGTTTTCTGGTTAAACCACGAAACACACGAAATACACGAAAAATAGAGATTGTTTTTTATTTCGTGTGTTTCGTGTATTTCGTGGTTGATTTCTTTTCAGCCCTTTTCCCCCAGATGCAGCGCCACGATGCCACCGCTAAGGTTCTGCCAGCGCACTTCGGCGAAACCAGCTCGCCGCAATTCCTCGGCCAGGGCTGACTGATCCGGAAAGGCGCGGATGCTTTCGGGCAGGTAGGTGTAGGCGCTGGCATCGCCGCTGATCCAGCCGCCGATGCGCGGCAGCAGGCGCAGGCTGTAGAAATCGTAGAGGCCCCGCAGCCAGGCCCAGCGTGGACGACTGAATTCCAGAATCGTGAGCCGCCCGCCAGGCTTCAGCACCCGCAGGAACTCCGCGTAGGCCCGTTCGCGCCGCTCCACGTTGCGGATGCCGTAGCAGATGGTCACGCCGTCAAAGGTTGCATCGGCAAAAGGCAATCGCTGCGCGTCGGCCCCCACGCTGGCCCAGATGCGCGCATCCAGACCTTTGCGGCGGAATTTCTCCGGACCCAGCGCCAGCATGGCGTGGGTGAAATCCGTGCTGACGACCTCCGCGCCGCGCCGCGCCAAGGCGAGGCTCGAATCCCCCGTGCCCGCCGCCACATCCAGCATCCGTCGCCCCGGCGCGGCTCCCGAAACCCTCGCCATGCGGCGCCACCAGTAGAAATCCAGCCCGCCGCTCAGCACATGATTGAGCAGATCGTAGCGACGCGCGATGCCGCTGAACATGGATTGGACCTGTGAACCTTCGGGCATGGCGACTCCTGACTTCATCATCGCCTGATGTGGGCCGGGACCGGGATACAATGGCATTTCTTTGCCCGGAGGTTCCATGACCAGCACCCACGATTCCATCTTCGGCGGCAGTTTCCTGCTGGCGCCCATTGGCAGCCAGCCTCAGTTCACGCCGGAGGATCTGGGCGAGGATGCTCAGGCCATCGGCCAAGCGGCGCGGGAATTCGTGGAAGGCGAAGTGCTGCCCCAGGATGCGGCCATCGATAAGCTGGACATCGAGCTTTCCAAGGAACTGCTTCGCAAGGCGGGGGAACTGGGGCTGCTGAGCCTCGAAATTCCTGAGGCCTTCGAAGGCATGGATCTCGACAAGATTTCGGGCCTGCTGGTGCTGGAGGAAATGGGCCGCCAGGCCTCCTTCTCCGTGAGCTACGGCGCCCACACGGGCATCGGCACCCTGCCCATCGTGTACTTCGGCAACGAAGAGCAGAAGGCCCACTACCTGCCCAAGCTGGCCACCGGCGAGTGGCTGGCGGCCTATGCCCTCACGGAGCCCGGTGCGGGCAGCGATGCCATGAACTCCAAGACCGTGGCCACCCTCGATGGCGACACCTGGGTGCTGAACGGTTCCAAGATGTGGATCACCAACGCGGGCTTCGCCGATGTGTTCGTGGTGTTCGCCAAGGTGGATGGCCGCAAGTTCAGCGCCTTCATCGTGGAGAAGACCGATCCGGGCTTCAGCATCGCCGCCGAGGAGCACAAGCTGGGCATCAAGGGCTCCAGCACCCGGGCGCTGAGCTTCGACAATTGCCGCATCCCCAAGAACCGCCTGCTGGGCGACATCGGCAAGGGCCACCGCATCGCCTTCGGCATCCTCGCCATCGGCCGCTTCAAGCTGGGCGCGGGCTGCAACGGCATCGCCAAGGAAGTGCTGAAGTACACCCTGAAGTACACCGCCGAGCGCATGCAGTTCGGCAAGACCATCAACACCTTCGGCCTCATCCGCAAGTATCTGGCCGACATGGGCCTGCGCATCTTCGTGGCGGAGAGCATGAACTTCCGCACCATCGGCTACATCAACGACGGCATGCACGCCGCCAGCTGGGATCAGCCCGACGCCGCCAAGCAGAAGATGGACATCATGGACGAATTCCAGATGGAAGCTTCCATGATGAAGGTGTGGGATAGCGAAGCCCTGGGCCTCATCGCCGACGACGCCGTGCAGTGCTTCGGCGGCTATGGTTTCAGCGCCGAATATCCGCCCGAGAAAATCTACCGCGACAACCGCATCAACCGCCTCTTCGAAGGCACCAACGAGATCAACCGCCTCATCATCGCGGGGCAGGTGTTCAAGAAATCCGGCAACGGCACCTTGACCCTGCGCAAAGACACGGCCGATCTGCCCGCCCTGGGCCAAGGGGCCCTCGC
>JAJTBC010000156.1 GCA_021287085.1 Bacillota bacterium
TCCAAGAGCGCCCACCAGGCGGAGATTGATTCCACCTGCGAAACGGCGGATTTCTTCCGCTACAACGCGACCTTCATGGAGCAGTTGTACCGGCAGCAGCCGCTCTCGGATCTGCACACCTGGAACCGCACGCAGTACCGCGCCCTGGAAGGCTTTGTCTTCGCGGTGACGCCCTTCAACTTCACGGCCATCGGCGCCAACCTCCCCACCTCGCCCTCGCTCATGGGCAACACCGTGGTCTGGAAGCCCGCCTCCACCGCCATCCTCTCCAACTACTACCTGATGCAGCTCTACAAGGAAGCCGGTCTGCCCGACGGCGTCATCAACTTCGTGCCTTCGCGAGGTTCCGTCATCGGCAAGGTGGTGCTGGACCACGAGCACTTCGCGGGGCTGCACTTCACGGGCTCCACGGGCGTGTTCAACTCCATGTGGAAGACCGTGGGCGAGAACCTGCCCAAGTACCACGGCTATCCCCGCGTGGTGGGCGAAACCGGCGGCAAGGACTACATCTTCGTCCATGATTCCGCTGATCTGCCCCAGGCCGCCACGGCCATCGTGCGCGCGGCCTTCGAGTACCAGGGCCAGAAATGCTCCGCCTGCTCGCGCGTGTATGCCCCCGCGTCGCGCTGGAACGAATTGAAGGCGCTGCTGCTGGATTTGATCGGCCAGATCCGCATGGGCGATGTGCGCGATTTCCGCAATTTCATGAACGCCGTCATCGACGAAGCCAGCTTCGACGCCACCATGGGCTATATCGAGAAGGCCAAGGCTTCCGATCAGGCGGAGATCATCGCGGGCGGCAAGGGCGACAAGTCCGTGGGCTACTTCATCGAACCCACCCTCATCGTCACCAAGGATCCCCACTTCGTGACCATGGAAGAGGAGATCTTCGCGCCGGTGCTCACGCTCTACGTCTATGACGACACCAAGCTGGACGAAGCGCTGCACACCCTGGATCAGACCTCGCCCTACGCCCTCACCGGCGCCATCTTCGCCAACGACCGCTACGCCATCAATCACATGACCGAGGTGCTGGCCCACAGCGCGGGCAATTTCTACATCAACGACAAGTGCACAGGCGCCGTGGTGGGCCACCAGCCCTTCGGCGGCGCCCGCGCTTCCGGTACCAACGACAAGGCCGGCAGCCTGCTGAACCTCATCCGCTGGACCTCGCCCCGCACCATCAAGGAAACCTTCGCCCCACCCGTGGGCCTCGGCTATCCCTTCATGGGCGAGGAGTAGGCGCGGGTTCAGGCCAAAGATGTGTTCACCGCCTCTACCAAAGCCTCCTGGTGGATGGGTTTGTACAACACACGGCAAACGCCGGCATTGAGCAGACGCTCCTTCAGCTTTGGATCCTGGTGGGCCGTCAAGACCACAATGGGGAGATCGCCGGCCTTCCGCTGGAACATGCGGGTCACGTTCAATCCATCCAGGCCCGGCATCACCAGATCGGTGATCACCAGATCGGGCTGAAGCTCTTCCATGTGGGAGGGTATTTCGCTCAGCGAAGCAGGAAGCCATGCCACCACGTCATGTCCAAGAGGCTCCAGCATTCTCTGAACCAGTCGTTGCATCATCAAGCTGTCGTCGATCACCAGGATTCTGGCCATGGTTGTCTCCGGTTTTACCCTTGAGCCTGCCTGATAACGTGTTCAACTCTAGATCGGCACCTATCAAAAGAATGTTGAATCCCAATCCTTTATCCCAGCCTTCCGAAACGGCCATCCTGCTGCTGAATCTCGGCGGCCCGCTCCGCCTGCGGGATATCCGGCCCTTCCTGCTGAACCTCTTCAACGACCGGGACATCATCAAGCTGGGCCCCGCCTTGCTTCAGCCTTTGATCGCCCGGATCATCGTCGGCTCTCGACTGGAGGAAGTGACCCACCGCTACGCGGAGATCGGGGGAGGCAGCCCGATCCTGCAAGAATCCGCCGCACAAGCCGCCATGCTCCGCCGAAGCCTACGGGCCGTGGGGCGAACCGAGCCCGTCAAGCTGGTGTTCCGCTACACCGCGCCCCGCGCCACAGGCGTCCTGAAAAGCCTGGCGAGCCAAGGCATTCGTCGCCTGCTGCCCGTGACCCTCTACCCCCACGATTGCCGGGCCACCACGGGCTCCAGCGTAATGGAACTGGAGCGGGAGGCCACCCGCTGGAACATGGAGGTGCTGCCCGGCGTACGCCATTACGCCACCATGGACGGCTACCTGAGATCGCTGGAAGAGGGCATTCTCGTGCGCCTGGTGGAGGCCCCCGAGGCCACGGTGGTCTTCAGCGCCCATAGCCTGCCCCTCAAGCAGATCCAGGCCGGGGATCCCTACGAACGGGAAATCCATGCCACCGTGGAAGCCCTGAAAGCCCGGCTAGGCGAGCTGCCCGGCGGGTACCGCCTGGGCTACCAAAGCAAGGTCGGCCCCGTGGAGTGGCTGAAACCGCCCTTGGAGGACGTGCTCAAGTCCCTGCCGGGCCGCGATGTGATCGTAGTCCCCGTCAGTTTCGTGGGCGAACACATCGAAACCCTGCATGAACTGGACATCGAGTATCACCGTCTGGCCGAAGAACTGGGCGTGAGGCGCTACCTGCGCGTGCCCGCGCCCGGACTGCACCCCGCCTTCCTCAAAGGCCTGCTGGCCCTCACTCTTGAGGCCCTGAAGGCCTGTGACGAGGAATCTTCCTTTGATCTTCGACCCCTTCGGGAGTAGACTATCCCTCTTATGCGTGAACAAGCCGCGGGCCCAGGGGCCTCCGGTCGGTTCCAGGAGGAAGCCATGAAGGAAAAGATCCACCCCGAACTCCACGAAGTGACCGTGCACTGCCAGTGCGGCAACGAGTTCAAGACCCGCTCCACCAAGAAGGAAATGCGCGTGGAAGTCTGCTCCGCGTGCCATAACTTCTACACCGGCAAGCAGCGCGATGTGGCCATCACAGGCCGCGTCGAGAAGTTCAACAAGAAGTACGCGAAGAAGGAAGCTGCGCCCGCCGCCGAAGTGGCCGCCGAAGCCTAGCTCCCGCGCTCCATCGAACGGGCCGATTCTATCGGCCCGTTTTTCTTTGTCGTTGAGGATCCTTCCATGCTCGATCAACTCGAATCCCTCGATGCCCGCTTCCAGGAAGTGGAAGCGCAGCTTCAGGATCCCGCCTGCGTCACCGACGCCAAGAAGCTGCGGGAGTTGACCAAGCTGCGGGCCGAATTGGAGCCCGTGGTACTGGCCTGGCAGGCCCAGCGCACGCGGCTGCAGCAGCTCAAAGAGGCCGAAGAAATCCTCGCCGACAAGAGCATGGATGCGGAACTGCGCGACATGGCCGAGCTGGAGATCCCCGATCTCAAGGCCGCCATCGAGACCGGCGAAGTGGAACTAAAGAAGCTCCTGGTGCCGAAAGACCCCAAGGACGCCCGCAACGTGATCCTCGAAGTGCGGGCGGGCACCGGCGGCGAGGAAGCGGCGCTTTTCGCGGCGGAGCTGTTCCGCATGTACGTGCGCTTCGCGGAACGGCGCGGCTTCAAGGTGAGCGTGCTGGATGAAAGCGAAGCGGACATGGGCGGCCTGAAGGAAGTGGTGGCCGAGATCGAAGGCGACGGCGCCTATTCGCTCTTCCGCTTCGAAAGCGGCGTCCATCGCGTACAGCGGGTACCCAAGACCGAAACCCAAGGCCGCATCCACACCTCCGCCGCCACCGTGGCCGTGATGCCCGAAGCCGAGGAAGTGGATATCGAAATCCATCAAAAGGATCTGCGCATCGACACCTTCTGCTCCGGCGGCAAAGGCGGCCAGAGCGTGAACACCACCTACTCCGCCGTGCGCCTCACCCATCTGCCCACCAATACCGTGGTGCAGTGCCAGGACGAGCGCAGCCAGCTCAAGAACATGGCCAAGGCCATGACCGTGCTGCGTTCGCGCCTGCTGGAAAAAGCCCAGAGCGAAGCCGACGCCGAAGCCAGCGCCCTGCGCAAATCCCAGGTGGGTTCCGGCGACCGCAGCGAGAAGATCCGCACCTACAACTT
>JAJTBC010000160.1 GCA_021287085.1 Bacillota bacterium
GTTGATGCCGTTCGTGATAGTTGTGCCGCACTTGCAGCAACTGGGTGCTCTTGCCCGCATTCATCGCGGCGTAGCGGAAATAGACCTTGGACATGGGTTCTCCCGTTCCCATGATCGCCGAACAGGGGCATGGGATGGAAAGACTGTTCGGGAGAAATAAGCCAGCTCCCGTGGGAGTCGCCGTCCTAGGCCTTCCTCATCGCGGTTTTCGCGGGCCGGGAGCGAAGCATAGGCCCGTGAGCGCGTCCACTTCGTCGATCCAGCCCGCCTTGGCATGGGGAAAGGCATCGCTGTACGGTACGTAGGGCTTGATATCCAGCACGGGCGTGCCATCCAGCAGATCCACGCCCCTCACATGCAACCTGTGATCCTCCACCGCCAGCAGCTCCACGGCGGAAAGCCCCAGGGCATTGGGCCGATGGGGCGACCGGGTGGCGAACACGCTGCGCTTCCCCTTGCCTCGCGGCGGTTTCACCTTGGGCTTCCAGCCTTCGCTCTTGTGGAACACGAAGATGAGCCAGATGCGCTCGAAACCCGCAAGATCGCACCAGGCCTCCGGCGGCAGGGCGGGATCCAGATCAATCCAGGCTTCTGCCACCGCACCCGTTTCAAGGCCTTCCACCACCGTAGGCTGATGGGGAGCATCGATGCGGCGCACATAGGGCGAGCGAACGAACCCGATGGCGTGGAAGATTGGAATGGTCACAGTTCACCCAGCCGAGCCAAGCTCAGTACAGGCGCCTGGGCGGCGCGGCTGGCGTTCAGATCCACGCGAAATTCCGCCACCCAGTCGTTGATCTCATCGTCATCAACGAGCATCTGCTGCACGCGCCACGTCTCGGAATCCTCCTCCACGTAGGTGTGACGCAGGTTGCGGCCTTCGGGATCCAGGCGCGGCCCGTGGTGATCGACTCCGTACCGCTCCCGCAACGCCTTGAGATCGTCGGCCGTGAACGGCGCGGCGTCCTCGCTCCACTCTTGCAGATGCAAAACCGCTTCGTCGAAGGCCTCGTCGGCCCAGGCCCGGAGGAAGGTGAAGATGCGCTGCCGCAGGGCGGCGGTGAAGGCTTTGCGATCCCGCGTGAGGTCCTGGGCGGCTTCCTCCGCGCCGGGCGGGCGCAGTTCGCGCCCTTCGGCGCTTTCGAAGTCCGGGTTCTTCATGCGTTCCCATTCTTCCAGAAGGCTCGAATCCACCTGGCGCAGCATGGCGCTCAGGTACAACTCCATCTCGCGCACCTCGTCGGTCTTGACCCCATCGGGCACGGTCTGGGCCAGCACTTTGTAGGTGCTGTTGAGGTGGCGCAGCAACAGCCCTTCAGAACGCTGCAGATCGTATTCGCGCACGTATTCCGAAAAGGAGCGGTAGGTCTCGAACATTTCCCGGGCGATGGATTTGGGACGGATGGCCTCCTGGCCCACCCAGGGATGGGCGTCGGCGAAGGCGTTGAAGGTGCCGTAGATGAAGTCGCGCAGCGGCTTGGGATACTCCAGCTTTTCCAGTTCCTCCATGCGCCGCTCGTAGTCGAGGCCCTCCAGCTTCATCTCCGCCAGGCGACGGCTCTTCAGCTTGTCGAGCTGCTTGCGAAGGATGAGATCGGGATCTTCAAGAATGGCTTCCACGAGGCTGAGGAGATCCAGCGGGTAGGTGGGGCTTTCCCCATCCAGCAGCGGCAGCGTATCCAGCAGGTACAGCGACAGCGCGTGATTCATGGAGAAGTCTTCCTGCAATTCCACGTTCACGCGCAGACCGTGACCCGGCGCGAACTCCACGATGCGGCGGTCCAGCAGCGCCCGGAACAACTGCCACCCGCGACGACGATGGCCCTCCTTGGCCTTCTCGGTTTCGTGGCTGCGGCGAATCAGATCACGCATGGCCTCGCAGCCTTTTTCGGGCCGACTGAGCACGTTGAGCAACATCCCATGATTCACCTGGAACCGCGACAACAGTCGCTCCGGAGGCGCCTCGATGAGACGTGCGAAGGTCTTTTCGTCCCAGTTCACGAAGTTGCGATCCGGCGGTTGGCGCTTCACGAATTTCTTGCCGCCCTTGGCGGCCAGCTTGGCATTCTCGATGACGTGCTCCGGAGCCTGGGCCACCACGAAACCGACGTCATCAAAGCCCTTGCGCCCCGCACGACCTGCGATCTGATGGAAATCCCGCGCGCTGAGGATCGCGGTCTTTTCGCCGTTGTACTTGCAGAGCTTGGTGAAGAGCACCGTGCGGATGGGCACGTTGATGCCCACGCCCAGCGTATCGGTGCCGCAGATGACCTTGAGCAGACCCTTTTGCGCCAACCGCTCCACGAGGATGCGGTACTTGGGCAGCAGCCCCGCGTGATGCAGGCCGATGCCATGGCGCAGCCACCGCTTGAGATCGGAACCATAAGGACTGTTGAACCGGAAGGTGTCGATTTCATGGGCGATGGCGGCTTTCTCTTCGCGCGAGGCCAGGTTCAGGCTCGTGAAATCCTGGGCGCTGGTGGCGGCTTCCAGCTGCGTGAAGTGCACCACGTAGACCGGCGCCTTGCCCTCCTGCGCCAGCTTTTCCAGGGTGAGCGGCAAGGGCGATTCCGCGTACGTGAAGGCCAAGGGCACCGGCCGCGTGGCGGATTTCACCGCCACCGTGGCACGACCATTGAGGCGCGTCAGTTCTTCCTCGAAAAAAGTCGTATCGCCCAAGGTCGCCGACATGAGCAGGAAACGCGTGCGGGCCAGCGTCAGCAATGGCGCTTGCCAGGCCACGCCCCGTTCGCGGTCGGCGTAGAAATGAAATTCGTCCATGACCACGTCGGCCACCTCGAGCGCAGAACCTTCACGCAGCGCAAGGTTGGCGAGGATTTCCGCCGTGCAGCACAGGATCGGCGCGTCGCGATTCACCGTGGCGTCGCCGGTGCTGAGCCCCACATTCTGAGGACCGAATTCCCGACTCAAGGCCATCCATTTCTCGTTCACCAACGCCTTGATGGGGCAGGTGTACACGGATCGCCGCCCCAGAGCCAGGGCCTGGAAGTGAAGGGCGGTGGCCACCAGCGATTTGCCCGAACCGGTGGGCGTGTTGAGAATCACGTTGCGATCCTCGAACACCTCCAGGATGGCCGTTTCCTGGGCCGGGTACAGGCTCAGCCCTTTGGCATCGAGGTACTCCAGAAAGGCGCCCAGCAACGCCTCGCGGCTGAAGTCGCCGTTCCGGGGCAGGAAATCGTACAGGTTCGGGGTCATGGATTGGATCGAGGTGCAAAAAAATCAATACGGAGGGCACGGAGGAAAAGCGTATGAAAACAGGATGGCAGGATGGGCAGGATGGAAACCGTTGAAGTCTCGTCCTGTCGATCCTGCCGAGCCTGTTTCGTGCGGTGATGCGTGACAGCGGCTACTTGAGGCCCTTGAGGGCGATCTGACCCTGGCGGGCGTAGTCGATGGCCTCGCCCAGGATGCGAGTGGCTTCTTGCGGCGCATGGAAGCCCATGGAGTTCTCCGCGTTGATGAAGTCCACGCGCCACTGTGCCTTGCGCTGGAATTCAAGGATCGGCTTGAGCTTGGCCTCGTCCACGCCAGCCTTCTTCGCGGCTTCCAGATCCTGGATGAGCGCCACCACGGCGTCTTCCGCGCGGTTCATCATGGCGTGGGTGCGCGCCTGGATCGTCTCCACGCGGGCCTTCAGCTCTTCTTCGGGGAAACGGTGGCAGGTCTGGCAGGAGCGGGTGATGTCGAGCAGCGGGCTGCGAACCTGATGACTGCTGATCTTGATGGCGCCTTCGCGCATGTAGGGCATGTGGCAATCCGCGCAGGACACGCCGCTGCGCGCGTGGATGCCCTGGCTCCACATCTCGAATTCGGGATGCTGGGCCTTCAGCACTTCCGCGCCGGTCTTGGCGTGCTGCCAATCGAAGAAGCGATGGCCATCGGGGAACTTGTACTCGTCGTAGGTGGCTTCGATCTGCTCGACCTTCAGTCCCTTGTTCCAGGGGAAGAACAGCGTGGTCTTGGGGCCGCAGTAGTACTCCACATGGCACTGCCCGCAAACCATGGAACGCATTTCCTGGCGGGAAGCATCGCGGTTGGCGTTGTAGGGCTTGGCGCGATCGCCCTTGCGCCACTTCTCGATGGAGGGCAGATGGGGCACGGGCTCGCTGCTGTTGGCCAACGCCACAATGCCGCGGATGAAGCCGGGCTTGGTGACGCGCAGGGCCATGTTCTTGGGATCGTGGCAATCGATGCAGGCCACGGGATGCTTCACGAGCTGGGTGGCTTCGCCGAAGGGCATCTTGCCCACGGTCTCGAAGCCGGCCATGAGCTGCGCCTGAGCGTTGTCGCTGGTGAAAGCCTCGTCCAGCGTGCCGGGCGCTCCGCCCTTGAGGCCCGCTTCACGGTAGGCCACGGCGTTGGAAGCATGGCAATGCATGCACGCGCCGGTCTGCTTGCGCTCGGTGACGCGCTTGGTGGTGCGCTGGTCTTCGAGCATGTAGGCGTGACCCCGCCGCCGGTTGTAGTCGATGGAGAAGGGATAGCCATCGAAGATGGTGACCAGGCGAGGATCTTCCTTCAGCTTGCTTTCGGGCATGGATTCGCTGCCCGCGCCGCCGAACTTGGTGGCATAGCGCTCGTTGGTCAGGAGGTAGCTCTCGTACTGACGGGGAAAGTTCTTGCCCCACTGGGCGGGATCCGCCGTCTTCTCATCCAGGTCCACCAGCTTCAGCGCCGTTTGCCGGGCTTCGGCCTTCTTGCTGGAAACGCTGGCGTAGAGCGCCATCACGAGGATCGTAGCCACGGCGGCCACCCCTGCGATGAGGCCCATCCGCACCAACGGGCGGGAGAGGAAAGGAGTTTTTTTGGCATCGGTCATCGAACGCCTCCTTGGAAAGTCAGAACGGGAACATCTACTGCGAGATCAGCGCGTGGGGCCATGGCCCACAGAGGAATGACAGCGAACACAGCCATAGAGATCCGCTTTCTGCGTGGGATCCGAGGGCACGCCCAGGGTGCCGTGGGCGGTGATTTCATCGATGGTGGTGTTGTGGCAACGGATGCAGTTGTCCTCCAGCACCTTGGCATTGCTGGGTTTGATGCGGATCGGGTCGGGGAAGTTCATGAGCGTGAAGGCCTTGGAATGGTAGTAGCCGTTGCTGGCCTTCACGAAGAACTTGTGGACGACATTGTCGTGGGGCAGATGGCAGTCGTTGCACACCGCCGCCGCGTGATGGGAGCCGTGCCTCCAGCCATCGTATTCCTCGCGCATCACGTGGCAGTTCACGCATACATCGGGATTGTTGGAGAGATACGAGGTGCCGTGGGCAGTGACGAAAGTGAACATACCTGAACCCACGAGAACGCCCACGAGAATGGACGCCAGAAGGCTCACGAGAACGATGCGACGATGTCCGCTCACGACTCGATCCTCCGAGAAGGCGAAAGGTCTGGTTTCCAGCCCAGGGTGTTCGACGAAGGCCTCATAGCGACCCCTTGCGCCGCAGGCGCGTCCCGTCCACTTCCAGCACGCCCTGGTCCTGGAAGGCCCGCAGCGCACGCGAAAGGGTTTCGGGGGTCATGCCCAATTGCGCCGCCAGCGCCTTTTTGGTGACGGGCAACGTAAAGAAGGATTGATCCACCAGATGGGCGCGCAACCAAAGGCGCAACCGCTCATGGCTATCGGTGCCCGAAAGATCCTGCACCTTCTGCGCGATGCGCCTCAGCCATACGGCCTGCGCGTGGATCACCGCCAGGGCCAGGTCCGCGTCCTCCCGCAGCGCCGCCAGGAAAAGCTCCTTGGGAAAGCGCACGACCTTGGAGGGCTTGATGGCGGTGGCGGTCACGGGAAACGCCTCGCCGCCGAACATCGCGGCCTCCGCGAAGGAGTTCACCGGCAGCACCACGGCCAGCGTGGGATGTGCTCCCGCCGCGCCATTGCGCGTGAGCTGGATGGCGCCTTCGGTCAGCACGAAAAAGCCCGTGCAAGGGTCTTCTTCGAGAAAGAGCATCTCTCCCGATTCCAGCCGCCGCCCTTGGGCCATGGCTTCGAGCCGAGCCTGCTGAGGGGCCCGGAGCGATGCGAACAAAGGCGCTTGATGCCACGAGGTGAAGGTCATGGTGTTCACGATTCTGGCTAAGGTTACCCGATTCAGCGCGGTGGCCGCCTTGACCAAAATCAAGGCGGCGAAAAATCACCGGGGCTAGGGTGAAAAAACCCGAGAGGCGCGACCTCGAAGTCATGGCCGCAAACCCAGACTCGGCACACCATGAATGACTTAGGCCATTGTCCCACCACGATTTTTCGGGAGACCCCATGATCACGACCATCGCCAATCTTTCGGAGACCCTCCCCGTTTCCTCTGGAGCCACCGCTTCCAGGGCCATCATCGACCTGCCGGGGGACCTCAAGCTCGTGCTCTTCGCCATGGATGGCGGTCAGGAAATCAGCGCCCACAGCGCCCCCTTTCCCGCCACGGTGTTGTGCGTCTCCGGCGCCCTGGACGTGATGGTGGCTGGTGAATGGACCCGGCTCCTGCCTGGGGATCGCAAAGACCTGCCCAAGGGCGTGCCCCACGGCGTGAAGGCCGTGGAGGCTTCCCACTGGCTGCTGACCATGCTGAGGGCCAACAGGGCCTAGCGCCTTTTTCCTCGTTCCACCGACCTTCAACGACCCGGCGCCCTTGCCGACCCTTTAACTGGCTTCCGCCACCTTCCATTTGGCGAGGGGCCGGTTCGCGAGATCCCACACCTGAAGGCCCCAGGGAAGGCGGCGCACATTCAAGCGGGCGCGAATCAACTTGCGGGCCTCCTCCTCGTCCACGGCGGGGACAGGACCGTATTCCATGAAGTAACCGGGGAGCTTGTAACCGAAGGACTTGAGCATGTGGCCCTCCTATGCTCGGACGTCATGAGCCGTCCTGCCTTCGATTATTTTCGCTTTTTTTATCCTTTTCAAGCACAAAAACGAAAAAAAGAATCACAAGGGGCGAAAATCGTCGGATCGACCCCGAAACGCCCGTACCAAGCCATAGGTCAGCGCAGCTCCCGCCAGGCTCAGGAGGGGTCCCAGCACGAAAGCTCCCAGCAGCCACTCCCAGAGACGGTGGTGCATCTCGTTCAGGAGCGTCTGGCGGGTGAAGGTGATCCACCAGTGGCCGTGCAGCAGGCGATGGCCAATCTGGATGCAGAGAAAGGGCACGAAGGGGGCGATGCAGACGTTGCTGGCCGCCGCCGCCGCCAGCACGTTGAGTTTCAGGCGGTGGCACACGTATGCGATGGTGACGAGGCCGAATGGAATGATGGGCAGGGCGCCGATGAAGATCCCCACAGCCACGGCCACGGCCAACTCCAGAGGGCTCGTGTTCTCCAGGCTCAAGTGCCGGAGGAAGCGCAACGGGTGACGCAGCGGAGAGATGCGGTCGGCCTCCGCGCCGAAACGGCGGCGGTGGGGCCAAGGCAGCAATGAACGTGTCACCAAGGCCGTATGCAGGACCGTGAGGCGGGCGTTATCCCGAAACGCACGGAAATGGGAAATGCGCTCCTTGCCTGGCGCGTAGTGGACGGAAACAGGCACGGAATGGACGGGCAGCCCCGCCCAAGCCCCGCGCACCAGGGCTTCGATCTCGAAGGTGTAGCGCCGGGTGAGAAAGTTCGTGTCGGTGAGCAGCCGCACGGGATACAACCGATAGCCGCTCTGGGTATCGGGCAGCGATTGACCGCATTCCAGGCGCACCCAGAAATTGGAGAACGCGCGCCCAAAGCGACTGGAAGCGGGAATGTTGGGGCCATCCATGCGCCTCGCCCCGATGACGAGGCAGGGCCAGGCTTCACTGGCCTTCGCCACCAGCAGAGGCGCGTCTGCGGGGTCGTGCTGCCCGTCGGCATCCACCGTGAGCAGGGCCTCGAAACCCTCGTCGCGGGCCAGCTCCGCTCCCGCGCGCAGGGCGGCCCCCTTGCCCTGGTTCTCAGCCAGCACGATGCGGCGCACCGGAAGATCCGCAAGGCGCTCCAACCCGCCATCGGTGCTGCCATCATCCACCACCAGCACGTCGAATCCCTGTTCCAGCGCCCCTTCCACGACGCCGCGCAGCGTGGCCCCGTGGTTGTACACCGGGATCATCAGCAGCGTGGAGGGAACACTCAACGAGAAACCTCGCCCTTTCGCGCCACCACTTCCAGCAGCATGCCCCCGGAGATGACGCACTTGAGGAGATGAGAAGAAATAGACACGGGCTCGAAGCCAGCGGCTTTCAGCATAGTTTCGTACTCGCGCCTGCTGCGCGCCCGGAGCCACAGGCCCTGGCGCACCGCATTGCCCACTTGGGTGAAGAAGCGGAACAGCGAACGACGGGCGCCGATGAAATAGACGATGCCCCCCGGTTCCACCTGGGCCGCCAGGCGCTGAAGGAGCCCAGGCAGATTCGTCACATACTCCAGGGACGAGAACGCGCACACCCCGTCGAAGGTTCCCTCCAGCTCCATGGTTTCAATGGCGCCCTGGCGAAGGCGCAGGTTGGTGAGGCCAGCCTCCTGGCTTTTGCGTTCCAGCAGGGAGAGCATGCGCCCGGAAAGGTCCACCGCCACCACTTCTCCGCCTTCTTCGGCCAGCTTCCGTGCGATAGGAAGGGTGAAGATGCCCGTGCCCGCCCCGATTTCCAGCACGCGCTTGCGCCCTTGGAACAGCTCCGAAAGGCGCGCTTCAAAGAGGGCCACTTCCTTGCGCCGGGCCACGGAAACGGGCGTGCAGAACTGCTCGTGATCGTAGTCGGGAGCCAGGTGATCGTAGAAGATTTCTGCGGCGCGGGCGCTTTCGGACCTCATCACCTCTCGGCCCAGCAGGGTCGCCAGGGGCTTCACCGGAAGATTCCGAGCCTGGAGTCCTTGCAGAAGGGCCTCGAATTCACGAAGCAGAGGGGCCGCTTCGGCTTTTTCCGGCATCGCATCGTGGAGCAGCACGATGTCCCTGGGGCGCACCTTGTCCAGAAGCCTCGCCGCCAGATTCTGGGTACGGCGATTCCCCATGTCGCCCGCACGGCAGCTGAAGTTCACGCAGATCATGCCCGCCTCCAGCAGCACCCGCCAGAGATGGGGATTGGTGATGCCCACGGGAGGCCGAAAGACCAGGGGCGTGGCGCCGAGATCCTTGAGCAACGCCTGGGTGTCTTCCACTTCCCGCTTCAGCGCCTTGCGACCTTTGAGCATGAGGAAGGGGGAATGACTCCAGGAGTGGTTCCCACGGGCGTGGCCCCGCTTCAGGAGATCCTTTACGAGATGGGGATGGGCCTGCGCCTTGGCACCTGTCACGAAGAAGGTGGCCTTCACCCCATGGCGGTCCAGCAGATCCAGCACATGGGGGGTAAGCCGGGGATCAGGGCCATCGTCGAAGGTGAGCGCCACACCTGTTTCACCCGGCCGCCCGCGCGTGATGACCGGCAAGTAGTAGCGAGAGCCCGGCGGTAGCGCCGCCAGGAAATTGATGATCGGGAAAAGCCCCACGGGCACCAAGGCCAGCCAAGGGTTCACAAACCAAAGGCCCACTGCCACATGGAGCAGCCCCAGGATCACGAAATGGAAGGGGGCGAGGGGAAAGATCATCGACCGATGCGAAAACCACGAGCCGCAGGCGCGGAAAAAGGCCATTCATGTCAGT
>JAJTBC010000168.1 GCA_021287085.1 Bacillota bacterium
GAGACCACCGCGCTGCTGTGCGCGGGGGTTTTGCCGCGGCCCATCGCGCTGGCCAGCACCGTGGACGCGCAGGGGCGCAGGAACCTCGCGCCGTTCAGCTTCTTCAACGCGTTTGGCTCCAACCCGCCCATGGTGGCCTTCGCGCCCAATCGCCGGGGCCGCGATGGCACCGTGAAACACACCTACCTCAACGCCACCAGCACCGGTGAATTTGTCATCGCTGCGGTAAGCCATGCCATGGTGCAGCAGATGAACGTGGCCAGCGCGGAATACGGCGAAGGCATCGACGAATTCGAGAAATCGGGCCTCACGCCGGTGCCCGCCACCCGTGTGAAAGCGGCGCTGTTGGCCGAAAGCCCCTTCCAGATGGAATGCCGCCTGCATCAGGTGGTGGAACTTGGCACCGGCGCGGGTTCAGGACTGATGCTCATCGGCGAAGTGCTGGTCTTCCATGTGCAGGAAGCGACTCTGGTCAACGGCCTGCCCCATCCCCAACGCCTGGATCTGGTGGCCCGCAACGGCGGCGCCTTCTACACCCGCGCCAGTGGCGACGCGCTGTTCGAGATCGCCAAACCCGCGGGCCGTCCCATCGGCTATGACGCGCTGCCGGATTGGCTCAAGCACAGTGCTGTGCTCACCGGCAACGATCTGGGCCGTCTCGCCAACAGCGCGGAACTCCCCGATTTCGCGCAGATGCAGGCCCGCCCTGGCGATTCCGCTTCCCGTGAGGCTTTGGAGCGGGCCATTCAGGAAGCCCTGCGCCGCGAGGATCTGGCCGAAGCCTGGCGGCTGGTGGGCTTGGAGCGGCCATGAGCGTTTTTCGCGGCACACGGTTGCGGGTGGAGGAGGCCGAGGGCGTGGCGATGCTGACGCTGACACGGCCAGAAGCCCGCAACGCCATGGATGGCGCCATGCTGGGCGAATGGATGGAAGCCTTGGATCGCCTGGAAGCGCGCCCTGCCGCCGCATGTCGCGTGCTGGTGCTGCGGGGCGAAGGGCCGGTGTTCTGCGCCGGAGCGGATCTGAATTACCTGAAAGCCCTGGGATCGCAAAGCCTTGAGGCCCGGCGCGTGGCGGCGCATCTCCTGGGCAGGCTGCTGCAACGCCTGGCGGCCTTTCCTGCGCCGGTCCTTTGCGTGGTTCAGGGTGCGGCCATGGGGGCGGGCTTGGCGCTCACGACGTGCGCGGACGTGGTGCTGGCGACGCCCGAGGCTCGCATTGCTCTGCCGGAAGTGCGCCTGGGACTGGCCCCTTCCGTGGTGCTGCCCTTTGTGGCGCGCCGCCTGGGGCCCTCCCACACCGCACCCCTGCTGCTCTCAGGGCGCACGATCACCGGGTTACAAGCGCAAGCCGCAGGTCTGGTGCATCGCAGCAGCGACGATCTGGAAAGCGCCCTGGCCGACGAACTCCGCGAGCATCTCCAGGCGGACCCCGAGGCGTCCCGCCGCGCCAAGGCCCTGCTGCTGCGGCTTCAGCCCCTTCCCGATGAAGCGCAGGTGGCCTTCGGGGTGGATCGGCTGGTGGAGGCGCTGGGATCGAAGTTCGGGGAAGAGGGCTGAGTACGCCTTCCGGTTACTTCCAACTGGCCCAATACTCTTGATTCTCCACCAACCCTGCGGCGGTGGTGGCTTTAAGGGGGCGCCAGGTGTCCACCATCACGGCCACTTCGTCGGTGCGGTCCTTCTGGCGGCTGGCGGGGATGGCCTTGGGATGAGGGCCGTGGTGGATGCCCTGGGGGTGCCAGGTCATCATGCCGGGGCCGATGCCTTCGCGGCTGAAGAAGTGGCCATCGGAGTAGAACAGCACTTCGTCGTAGTCGATGTTGCTGTGGTAGAAGGGCACTCGCATGGCGCCTTCCTCTTCCTCGAAGGGGCGCGGCAGGAAGGAACAGATCACGAAATTGCGGGCGATGAAGGTGCTGTGGGCGCTGGGGGGCAAGTGGTAGCGGGCGCTGAGGATCGGGCGAATGTCTTTCACGTTGATGCGCCACACCGTGAGATCGCCCTTCCAGCCCACCACGTCGCAGGGATTGAAGGGGTAGAACACCTTGGTGATGGCGTTTTCGCGCTTGATGTGCACAGCCCATTCTTTGGGCGTATCGTCCACGGGTGCCAGCACCGGCACGTCGATCATGGCGGGATCGAAAAGGGCGTTGGGGCCTAGCTGATTGCGGTCGGGGATGCTCACTTCGCTGAAACTCTCGATGAGCAGGTAGCGCTGTTCACCCTCAGAGGGCAGGAAGCGGTACGTGGTGCCCCTGGGCAGCACCAGGTAATCGCCCTTGGTGTAGTCGAGGTTGCCGAACACCGTTTCGAGGCGACCGCCGCCCGCGTGGATGTAGTACACGTCGTCGCCATCGGCGTTGCGGTAGAAGAAATCCATGGGGCCGGGCGTCACCCAGTGCAGGGCCACGTCATCGTTGTGCAGCAGGCATACGGGCGCGAAGGCGGGCTCCACGCTGCCGAACATGGCCTCGGCCACCTGGGGCGGAAGCTGGTTCAAGTCGTAGCTGTGGGGCCGCAGGGGGCCTTCGATGCGGGTCCAGGCGGTGGTGGGATGGGTGCGATAGAGGTGCGTGGTACGGCCAAAAAAGCCATTGCGGGCAAATTCTTCCTCGAAGGTGCCTTCGGGCAGATCCACATGGGCCTGGCGGGTGATGCGGCCCTGCTGGAGCGGGAAAAGGGGGGTGTCGTGGGTCAGGCGCATGGAATCTCCTGCTTTTTGGATGCCGCAAAGGGGCGGTTCGCGGCATCCAAAAATGGAGTACACCCATCTCTGTGCCCAAGGAGCCCTCATGGCTGATCCCGTTTTCGCCCTCAACGCCCCCGCCAACGCCAATACCGCCACGAATCCCCTGGGGTTGGAGGGCATCGATCATTTCCAGATGACCGGCTCCCTGGCACGGCTGGAGGATCTCTACCGGCGCTTGGGCTTTGCCCGGGTGGCCAGCGGTTCGTTCCCCTGGGGCCGGGTGGCCCATCTTCGCCAGCAGCGCATGGATATTCTGATTTTCGAGGCCAATGACATCCATCCCGCCGGACGCTATTTCCAAGCCCACGACGAAGGCGTTTGCGCCTTGAACTTCGCGGTGACCGATCTCGATGCGGCCTTGGCGGCGGCGCGGCAGCGGGGAGCCACGGTGCGCCTGGAGCCGGAAACCCACGAACTGGGCGGCGGCACCCTGCGCTTCGCGGCCATTCAGGGCGTGGGCGATGTGTGGAATTACCTCATTGAGCGCAAAGGCACGGTGGAACCCTTCTGGCCGGGCCTCGTGCCCGATCCCGCGCCGGCCTTGGCCGATCCGGGCCTGGTGCGGGTGGATCACCTCACCAACAACGTGGGACCCGACGAGATGGAGCCTCTCGTGGCCTTCTACGAGCAGGTGTACGGTTTTTGCGTCACGCGGGAATTCCATATTCGCGGAGCCCTGGGCACGGGGCTGGATTCCAAGGTGGTGCAGAGCGCCGACAACCGCATCATCATTCCCATCAATCAGCCCACCGACGAAAAAAGCCAGATCCAGGAGTACATCAAGCGCCACAAGGGCCAGGGCGTGCAGCACATCGCCATGTCCACCAACGACATCGTGCACACTCTGAAAACCCTCAAGGCCCAGGGTTTCCGTTTTCTGGAAGTGCCCGTCACCTACTACGAACTGCTGCCAGGTCGCATTGAGGCGGGTGGCTACACCGTGAAGGAATCCCTGGAAACCGCCAAGGAGCTGGGCATCCAGATCGATGGCGACGCCAGCGGCTACTTGCTTCAGCTCTTCACGGAAGATCAGATCGGCCCGCTCTTTTTCGAGATCATCCAGCGCCGGGGCAACATGGGCTTCGGCGAGGGCAACTTCAAGGCGCTCTTCGACAGCATCGAACTGGACCAGAAGAAGCGAGGGGTGCTGTGAGAGCGCTGCTGCTGGCTTTTTCAACGGCCGTAATGATGGGGCAAGTGCCAACGGTGCAGAAAGTGGAAGGCATGCAGGATGTCTTTCGGCATGGCCGGGTTTTCGTCACCGGGCAGCCCACGGAACAGGATTTCCGTACCTTCAAAGCCCAGGGCGTGACCCTGGCGGTGAATCTGCGACAGGCTTCCGAGATGCAGACCCTTCCCATGAATCAGGCCTCTCAGGAAGCTCTGATTCGGGAACTGGGCATGACCTATCTGTGGCTGCCCTTGAGGGAAGAGAGCTCTTTCGAGCCTTCGGTGGTGGCGCGATTGGCGGAGGCCATGAAGGCGCATCCCGGTCCGGTGCTGATCTATTGCGCCACGGCGCGTCGGTCGAGCCTGCTCTACGTGGCCTACCTCGTTCGGGAAGGCATGGCCATGCCCCAGGCCATGGACATCGGCCGCCATATGAAGTTTGATTCCTCCATGAATGGACTTTTGGAACGGCTGTTGCGAGCCGATACCAAACCTTGAATCGAGGATCGGAGCGACCTGTGGAACGACGGAAAGGATGGCTGGGCTTGGTGGCGGTTGGGATCGCGGCGCTGTCCTGCACCAACGTGCCGGATGCGCCTCCTCGCAGTTCCGATGGCATCAACGTCCTCAGCGCCGATGAGCCCAACACCCTTGAAGCCGTCGCCAACGACATCGTGCTTCCCCATGAAGGAAGGCCCCACGGCGTGCCCAGTTCCTTCTCGTGGGCATTGAATCCCACGATTTCGGCGGGCAACAACCCTGGCAACTTTACGGCCATGATTGCCTGGGGGTCGATGTACGAGGATGCCAACGGCAATCCCGCCACCAATACGCGGGTGCAGCTCCGCGACATCAAGGCCTACATGCTCAGCAAGGGCGACGGGCAATGGCGCCTGCTCCAAAGCAGTGTGGGCATGGTCGGAGCCGCCTATCACGAGGATTTCGCCGGAAACGAAGCCAAGGCCGCCGATCTTCGGCACGAAAGCGATGGCAGCATCTCCGTCACCGCCGGGGGCGGCTACAACTTCCACTTCTACCCTTCCGCCAGGGCCACCATCGATCCCAACGATATCGCGGGGATTTTCACTACCGTGAAGGCCCGGCTCATCGTCGGAAATCCCAGCCTGCCCGACGATCGCGCCACCGCGCGCTACCTCGTCAACATGGGCGGCGATTACTGGGTGAATCAAACCGCCCTATGGACCAATGATGGCTCCACGGTGAAGGGCATCGCCCTGGCGCGCTTCAAATACGTGAAAACCGGATGGCGCTCCTTCAACATGACCACGCTCACGGAAGCCCAGCTTCGGCTGAATCCGCCGCCGTTGTAAGTACGGGGTCAGTATCGCCTGATGGGAATCGTAATCTTGAACTTCACTTTACGCGGATGACCATCCATCAATGTTGGTTTGAATCGCCAGGTCATAAGGTAATTCTCGACGTACGAATGAAGCTCCTTAGGGCCGGAGATGGCCTCAACCTTGAAAGGTAATCCCTCGCGATTCAGATAGCAGAAAACCACCACATTGCCCTGGATTTGTCGTTCCTTCGCCTCTATGGGGAGTGGCGGTGGCATAGGCTGAAATACCAAATGGAGCTTTGCGAAATCAATCTCGTAAACCGCTTCATCGTTGGGGATATTAGGCAACGGCTGCGGCGCGTGAC
>JAJTBC010000170.1 GCA_021287085.1 Bacillota bacterium
CTTCACCCAGCCTTCCTGGTGCAGATGATCCCAGAGTTGCATCACGGCCAGGGCAGCGGTGACCACCACGAAGATCACGCCGAACTGCGCGAAGGCATCCATGTGGAGCTGGTGGAAGCTGGGCTGCAAGCGCGTGCCCCAGAGCTTCGTGACGTAGAAGAAGCTGCCCGCCAAGGCCAGCAGCGCGATGAAGAACATGCTGGCCCGTATCCACTTCATGGTTTCCTGGTCGCGGTCCAGGCTTGCGATGGGCAGCAGGCAGGCCGCGGCGGCGGGAATGGCCAGGGGCAGGATGGTGGCGAGTTCACTGGGCATGTACATCAGTGAGCCTCCTCAGAGGATCCGTGATCCGAGTGCAGCGCAGGATGCGCATCGGCCGGAATGACCTGCACGGCCCTGGGCGAGGGCGCCTTGATATCGGCCAGCAGCTTCGTCACCGTGGCTTCGGAGTGGGCCGTGAAGGTGCGGTGATGCAGGCCCATCCAGAAGATCAGCACCACCAAGGGCACCATGACGGCGATTTCCCGCGCGTTGAGGTCGTCGTGAAGATGGGCGGTGCCACTGTCTTCGGCCGCGTTTTCAGGCCCCCAGAACACCCGCTTCACCATCCACAGCAGGTACACCGCGCCGAAGAGGATGCCCAGGCTCGCCACCACCGCCATGGGGCGGCCCCAGGCGAAGCCGCTCACGTAGGTGCCGTTGAGGATCAGGAACTCGCCCACGAAGCCGTTGGTGAGCGGCAGGCCGATGCTGGAGAGCGTCACCACCAGGAAGAAGAAGGTGAAGATGGGCATGCGCTTGGCCACGCCGCCGAAATCCGCGATCTGCCGCGTGTGGGCGCGGTCGTAGAGCATGCCCACCAACAAGAAGAGCGCGCCGGTGCTGATGCCGTGGTTGAGCATCTGGAACACTGCGCCCTGCACGCCGATCACCGTGAAGGAGGCGATGCCCAGGACCACGAAGCCCATGTGGCTCACGGAGCTGTAGGCCACCAGCTTCTTGATGTCCAACTGCATCATGGCCACGAGGGCGCCGTAGATGATGGCGATGACCGACAGCAGGGCCAGAGGCTGCGCATAGTGCAGGGCCGCTTGCGGGAAGATGGGCACCGCGAAGCGGAGCAGGCCGTACCCGCCGAGTTTCAGCAGCACGCCTGCCAGGATCACCGAACCCGCCGTAGGGGCTTCCGTGTGGGCATCGGGCAACCACGTGTGCAGCGGGAAGAGGGGCACCTTGATGGCAAAGGCCACGGCGAAGGCCACGAAGAGCAGGCACTGGGTGCCGAAGGGCATGGCCGTCACCGCTTGGCCCATGAGCTCAGGGGTGAAGCCGCCTGCGTGCGAGGCCACGTAGAGCAGCGCCACCAGCCACAGCAGCGAGCCCGCCAGGGTGTAGAGCATGAACTTGTTGGCGGCGTACTTGCGGTCCTGGCCGCCCCAGATGCCGATGAGGAAGAACATCGGCGGCAGCATGGCTTCCCAGAACAGGTAGAAGAGCAGCAGATCCTGGGCGAAGAGCGCGCCCAGCACGGTGCCTTCGAGCATCACGAAGAGCGCCGTGGCCGCGCCGGAGCGCTGTTTCAGGCTGTTCCACGTGCCCAGCAGGGTGAGCGGCACCAGGAACAGAGTGAGCAGGATCAGCCAGAAATTGAGCCCATCCAGGCGCAGGTGGTAATCCACGGGCAGGCCCACCACCGTGAACCAGGGCTGATGCTCCAGGAACAGCGCGCCGCTGGGATCGGGAGCCAGGCGCAGCATGAGCGAGAAGCCCACCACCGCCAGCCCCAAGGTGCCCAGCAGGCCCAGCAGCTTGGCCAGGTAGGCCTGACGTTCGGGGAGGCAGAGCAGCAGCGCGCCCCAGAGGATCGGCGCGAAGGTCAGGAAGGTGAGGAGGTGGGTGTTGATCCAGTTCGTCAGCACGGCCGTCTCCTTACTTCAGGAAGATCCACAGGAGCGCCAGCGCTCCCAGGGTCATGGCCAGCGCGTAGTTGCGCACGCGGCCGGTCTGGGTGGTGGCGATCACATCGCCCGAAAGGCCCGCCAAGGCTCCAGGCAGGTTCACGCCGAGGCCATCGATCACGATCACGTCCACCACCCGCCAGAGCTTCTGCCCCAGCCAGCGGATGGGCGCGAGGATGAACCGCTCCATGCCTTCATCCACGTAGTACTTGTTCTCCAGGATGCGATGCAGCGTGGGCCATTTGGCGGCGCGGGCTTCGCCGATGGCTAGGCCATTGCGGTAGCTGAAGAAGCCCCAGGCGCCGAAGCCCAGGGCCAGGGCGGTGGAGATGGCCGCCAGCAGAATGGCCGGGCCTTCGTGGTGGCCGTGAGCGCCGTGGAGTTGGCCGAAGGTGAGACTGGGCGCCAGGAACTGGCCCACGTTGAAGTGACCGCCAAAGGCTTCCGGCACGCCCCACCAGCCTGCCAGGGCGCTGCCCACCGCCAGCACCATCAAGGGCAGGGTCATGGTGAGCGGGCTTTCATGGGCGTGGTCGTAGGCGTGGTGATCCCTGGGCTCGCCCCAGAAAGCCAGGGCCATGAGCCGCCACATGTAGAAGCTGGTGAGGCAGGCGCCGATGACACCCATGAGCCACAGCACGGGGCTCTTCAGGTAGGCCAGATAGAGGATTTCATCCTTGCTGAAAAAGCCGGAGAAGCCGGGGAAGCCCATGATGGCCAGGGTGCCGATGAGCATGGTCCAGAAGGTGATGGGCAACTTCTTGCGGAGCCCGCCCATCTTGAAGAGATCCTGCTCGTGGTGCATGGCGTGGATCACGCTGCCCGCGCCCAGGAAGAGCAGGGCCTTGAACCAGGCGTGGGTGAAGACGTGAAAGAAGCCCGCCGCGAAGCCCGCCGCGCCCAGGCCCAGGAACATGTAGCCGAGCTGGCTCACGGTGGAATAGGCCAGCACCTTCTTGATGTCGCGCTGGCAGAGGCCGATGGTGGCGGCGAAGAGGGCCGTGGCCGCGCCCACCCAGGCGATGACCGTGAGGGTAATGGGCGTGAGCTGGAAGAGGGGCGCCAGGCGGCACACCAGCAGGATGCCCGCCGTGACCATGGTGGCGGCGTGGATCAGCGCCGACACGGGCGTGGGACCGGCCATGGCGTCGGGCAGCCACACGTACAGCGGAAGCTGCGCGCTCTTGCCCGTGGCGCCGATGAACATCATCAACGTGGCGAAGGTGAGGACGCCAAAACCCACTTCGGGGCTGAGATGTCCGGCCTTGGTGAGCAGATCGCCCATGGTGAGCGTGCCGAAATAGGCGAAGAGGGCCATCATCCCCGCCACCATGCCCAGATCGCCGATGCGGTTGGTAAGGAAGGCCTTCAGACCCGCCGCAGGGGCGTAGTCGGTTTCGAAGTAGTAGCCGATGAGCAGGTACGAGCAGAGGCCCACGCCTTCCCAGCCCACGAAGAGCAGCGGCAGGCTGGAGCCCAGCACCAGGGTCAGCATGAAGAACACGAAAAGATTGAGGTACGCGAAGTAGCGGGCGAAGCCTTCGTCCTTCCACATGTAGCCCACGGAATAGAGATGAATCAGCGCGCCGATGCCCGACACCACCAGCGCCATGGCGCAGGAAAGGGGGTCGAACACGAGGCCCATGGGCACGCTCAGGGAGCCCACGTGCATCCATTCGAAGTAGGTCAATTCGAGACGGAAGCCCGGCGCGGCCTTCATCAGCGAGTAGGCCGACAACGAAAGCGCGAAGGAGGCCAGCACGGAACCCACGGCCACCACAGCGGTGACAGGCTTGCCCGCGCGCTTGCCGAGGAGACCGATGAGCGCCGAGGTGAGCAGCGGAAGGAGCGGAATCAGCCAGAGGTAGGTTTGCATGGAATCCTCACTGCCTCAGGGTGTCGGCGCGATCAGAATCGGTGGTCTTGCGATGCCGGTAGAGGGCCACCACGATGGCCAGCCCCACGGCGGCCTCACAGGCGGCCACGGCGATGATGAAGAGATAGAAGGCGGTGGCCTGGGCCTCGCCGCCCCGGAAGCGCGCGAAGGCCAGCAGGGCCACGTTGGCGGCGTTGAGCATCAGCTCCACGCCCATGAACTGCATGAGCAGGCTGCGGCGCAGCAGCACCGTGGCCAGGCCGATGACGAAGAGCAGCAGGGCCACGAGGATGTAGGCCTGCAAGTTGCCGTGGAGAAGCACCGGATTCATCTCACAGCTCCCGCTTCACGAGGCTGACGGCGGCGATCATGGCCGCCAGCAGCAGAAGGCCCGCGATCTCGAAGGCCACCAGATGTTCCTTGAACAGCAATCCGCCCAGCCGATGCAGGGTCATGACCTCCATGGGCGGCGCCACTTGGCTCGAAGCCAGGAAGGGCGAGCTCTTCACGAGCAGGACGGCCCCCGGGCCCAGGGCGATGATGGCGGCTACCGAACCCCACCGCTGGATGGGGCGGGAGCGCTTGGGCTCTTCTTCCTCGTGACTGGCCAGCAGCATGATGACGAAAAGCACCAGCACGACGATGGCGCCGGAATACACGACCATCTGCAACGCCGCCGCCACGGGATTGGCCAGCAGCAGGAAGAGCCCCGCCACGCCGATGAAGCAGAGCACCAGACTGAGCCCCGCCATGACGAGGTTGCGCATGCTGAAGGTCATCAACGCGCCGACCAGGGTGATGAGAGCGAAGATCAGGAACATGGGCACTCCTGAAGGGAAGGCGCGTCGCTTGAGCAGTTCAAAAAGATGGATCTCATAGCGAAGCCTTTTGAGAGCACACGGCGGGCTTGGGGTCCGTGGTGATGCGGGCCTTGCCGTCCTCTTCGGCGTAGGTGTTCATGAGATCCCACTTGCCGTACTGCATGGAGAGCCGGTCATAGGCGGACAGCTCGTAATCCTTGCGCAGCCAGATGGCGTCCTTGGGGCAGGCTTCTTCGCAGTAGCCGCAGTAGATGCAGCGCAGCATGTCGATCTTGAAGACCCTCGGCCGCTTTTCCTCGAAGCCCTGGGTCAGGTTCAGATCCGAGAACTCTTCGGCGCGGATGGTGATGCAGCGGGCGGGGCAGGCCTCCGCGCACATGAAGCAGGCCACGCACTTGATGGAGCCGTCCGCATGGCGCTTGAGCTCGTGCAGGCCGCGGTAGCCTTCGGGCATCACGCGCTTCATGTCGGGATACTGCACCGTGTAGCGCTTGGGCGTGGAAGTGAACAGGTTTCTCAGGAAATGGCCGAAGGTGATGACCATGCCTTTGAAAACGGGCCAGAAATAGGTGCGATCCAGCCAGGAAAGCTTCACCTGCTTGACGATCACGGCCATGGCTTAACCTCGGCGGAACATGAGGAACGCGTGGAAGAGGAAATTGATGAGGGAAAGGGGCAGGAGCACCTTCCATCCCATCTTCATCAGCTGGTCGTAGCGGAAGCGGGGCACCGTCCAGCGCACCCACACGAACACCCAGCAGAAGAAGAGCGTCTTCGCCAGGAAGGAGGCCACCGACAGCCAGGGGCCGGGATTGGCCACGAAGGGCACGCGCCAACCGCCGAAGTAGAGCGTGACGATCAGGGCCGAGGCCACCACCAGATGGATGTATTCGCTCAGGTAGATGAGCGCGAACTTCATGGAGCCGTATTCCGTGAGGAAGCCCGCCACGATTTCCGATTCGCCTTCGGCGAAATCGAAGGGCAACCGGTTGGTTTCGGCAAACATGCAGGTGAAGAACACCAGGAAGCCCAGGAAGTGCGGCACCACGTTCCACAGGCCGTACTGGGCCTGGATGAGATCGTGGGGATCGTAGGCTCCGGCGGTCATGAAGATGGCGATGACAGCCAGGCTCATGCTCAGTTCGTCGCTCACCATCTGGGCGCTGGCGCGCATGCCGCCGAGGATGGACCACTTGTTGTTGCTGCTCCAGGCCGCCACCAGCACGCCGTACACGGCCATGGCGCCGATGGCCATGGGGAAGAGCATGCCCATGCCGTTGCCGGGATCGAGCAGGCTCATGTGGTACGTGTGGCCACCGGATTCAAAACTCTGGCCGAAAGGAATGACGGCCATGCCCAGCACGGCGGGAATGAAGGCCAGCAGCGGCGCCAGCCAGAACAGCACCTTGTTGGCTTCGGCGGGCACCAGATCCTCTTTGAGGAAGGCCTTGATGCCGTCGGCCGCGATCTGGGGCAGGCCGATGAGCCGGAATCCAAAGATCGCGGCGCGATTGGGCCCGATGCGATCCTGGATCATGGCGCTCCCTCGGCGCTCCACCCAGGTGAGCAGCGCCGCGATGGTGAGCGGTCCCGCGAAGACCACGAGAATCTTCACGATCATCCAGAAGGTTTCAGGGGAGAGATGCAGCAGGGCGGAAAGGGTGTCCATCGGCGATTCCCGATCAGGGGCCCCGAAGCGGTGCCCGACTCCAAGAAGGTAACATTGGCCCAATCCAACTTGATAGCGGTCAAGGCAGGCTCCGGCGGAGATTTCTAGACTCGCCTACGGAGGTGACCATGAAGGCACGTTGGTGGATTGTCGTCCTGCTGCTCCTGGGGGGCTTCGGGATCCTTGGCTTCGGCGGAAAGCGCATTGCAGATGCGGCTCCGCCCATTCCCGCCCGGATCGAAGCCGCCGGGCAGAAACTGGTGGAACCGGGACAGATCCTGGAAGGGCAGAAATCCTATCTCGGTCACGGCGGCCAGCATATCGGCAGCGTCTGGGGCCACGGTGCTTACTTGGCGCCGGATTGGACGGCCAAAGCCCTGCATCAATGGGGCCTGCACACCCTGGCCGGTCTCAAGGCCCAGGGGCTTTCCGATGCGGAAGCCAAGGCCCGCCTGCAGAGCCTTTTCAAGACCAATACCTACGAGGCCGCGTCGAACACGCTGAAGCTCGATCCCGTGATGGCCGAGGCCTATCTCACCACTCGCGCCGAACTGGCCAAGGTGGTGGTGGAAGGCGACAAGGCCGCTTCCATCCCCGCCCGCTGGATTCCCACCCTGACCGAAGGCCAGCGTGTGGCGGATTTCTTCCTCTGGACCGCCTGGACCGCTTCCACGCTGCGCCCCGGCACCGACGCCAGCTACACCCAGAACTGGCCCTACGACCCCCTGATCGGCAACCAGATCACGCCCATCAGCCATCTCTGGACCATTCTCTCCATCGTGCTGCTCATCACCGCCGTGGGGTTGATGGTCTGGTATCACGCGGCCCAGCCCCACGAGGACATGCCTGATCCCAAGCCCATTCCCTTGGCCCCAGCCACGCCCAGCCAGCGCTGGTCGTCGATCTATTTCGCCGTGGCCATGGCGCTCTTCCTGGTGCAGATCGGCATGGGTGTGCTGACGGCCCATGACGCGGTGGAAGGCAACGGCCTCTATGGCCTCGATCTCTCGACCATCCTGCCCTATGCGGCTTCCCGCACCTGGCATCTCCAGCTGGCGGTGTTCTGGATCGCCACCTGCTGGCTGGCCACGGGGCTTTTCCTGGGGCCGAAACTTTCCGCCAAGGAGCCCAGGGGTCAGTGGATGGGCGTGGCAGGTCTGCTGGTGGCCCTGGTCGTGGTGGTGGTAGGCGCTCTGACAGGCAGCCACCAGGCCATCGTGGGCAAGCTGAGCGGCTCCTTCCTGCTGGGCCATCAGGGCTATGAATACGTGGAACTGGGCCGCCTTTGGCAGATCCTGTTGACCGTGGGCATGGTGGGCTGGCTGGTGCTGGTGCTGCGCTCGCTGCTTCCTGCCCTCAAGGGCGAACAGGGCCGCCTGGGCCTGCTCAAGCTCTTCGTGCTGGCGGCCATCGCCATTCCGCTCTTCTACTCCGCCGGGTTCATGTACACCCGCGAAACCCATCTGGCCCTGGCCGAGTACTGGCGCTGGTGGGTGGTGCATCTGTGGGTGGAAGGCTTCTTCGAAGTGTTCGCCACCGTGGCCATCGCCCTGCTCACCACGCGCATGGGCCTGCTCCGGGAATCCACGGCCCTCCGCAGCGTCAGCCTGAGCATGGGCCTATTCCTGGGCTCCGGCGTGATCGGCACCTTCCATCACCTCTACTTCACGGGCAGTCCGGCCCTGGTGTCCGCCCTGGGTGCCACGTTCAGCGCCCTGGAGATCGTGCCCCTGACCATCATCGGCTTCGAGCTGGTGCAGAGCCTGCGCAACGGCAAGGCGCTGGGCAGCGGCTACGAATGGCCTTTCCTGTTCTTCGCGGCGGTGTGCTTCTGGAACTTCATGGGCGCGGGCGTGTTCGGCATGCTCATCAATCCGCCCAGCGTGTTGTACTTCGGCCAAGGCCTGAACACCACGCCCATCCACAGCCACGCGGCCCTCTTCGGCGTCTATGGTTTCCTGGCCATCAGCCTCATGCTCTTCGCCCTGCGCGGCATGACCCCTGATCGTGCCTGGGATACCCGCCTGCTGAAGATCGGATTCTGGGGCCTGAACCTGGGCCTGGCGCTCATGCTCGTGATGAGCCTGATTCCCAGCGGCATCTACCAGTTCATGCAGGGCATCCAGCATGGCATGTGGTACGCCCGCAGCGCCGA
>JAJTBC010000174.1 GCA_021287085.1 Bacillota bacterium
CGGGGCATTCTCGAAGAAGATTTCGTGGATCTTTCCCAGGCCACCACGCGCAACCTCGAAATGGTGGCCGTCACGCCGTCCTCGGCCCTGGGCAGCACCCGCGACAAGCCCGATCAGGACTACTGCGCCCGCATGGTGGAGGTGTTCCGCAAGCACAACGTGCGCTACTTCTTCTACATCGGCGGCAACGACAGCGCCGAGACCTGCCACATCATGAACGCCTACGCCCAGAGCGTGGGCTACGAACTGCGCGTCATCCACGTGCCCAAGACCATCGACAACGACCTGATGGGCACCGATCACTGCCCCGGCTACGGCTCTGCGGCCCGTTTCGTGACCTCGGCCTTCGCCTGCCTGGATCTCGACAACTTCGCCATTCCGGGCGTGTTCCTAGGGGTGGTCATGGGCCGCCATGCCGGCTGGCTCACGGCCTCGTCCGTGTTCGCGCGGCGCTTCAAGGACGACGGTCCCCACCTCATCTACGTGCCCGAGCGGGTTTTCGACATCGACCATTTCCTGGCGGATGTGGATCGCGTCTACTCCAAGCTGGGCCGCTGCGTGGTGGCCCTTTCCGAAGGGGTGGTGGCGGAGGACGGCCAGCCCGTGCTGCTGAAGCTCCAGAAAGACGCCGTGGAACGCGATGCCTTCGGCAACGTGCAGCTTTCGGGACGGGGCACCCTTGGCGATGCCCTCTCCGACATGATCAGGGACAATCTGAAGATCCGCCGGATCCGCTGCGATACGTTCGGCTACCTGCAGCGCTCCTTCCTGGGCGTGGTGTCGGAGCTGGATGCCTCGGAAGCGCGGGAAGTGGGCGAAATGGCCGTGCACTTCGCCACCTATCGCGAGACCTGCGGCTCCGTGTCCATCCAGCGCACCGGCGACTATGCCGTGGATTACACCTTGACGCCCCTGGAGCAGGTGGCGGGCCACACCCGGCTTTTGCCCGAAGAATTTCTCGAAGGCCACGCCGATATTACCGAAAGCTTCCGAGACTATGCCCGCCCTCTCATGGGCGCCATCCCGCGCTTCGACCGACTCATCGCGCCGGTGGTAGGCAAGTCCTAGCCCTTTTTCCCTGACAACCAGCTCTCGATCACGTTCCAACGGGAAGCGGAACATGATCGGTGGAAGCATGCTTGCCTTATTTTGAAAAGAAATAAATCAATTTATTTCTCCAAATAGATTCGCATAGAAAATATTTGTTGTTTTTCGGACTTTTCAGTCCTAAAAATGGCTGTCCGTCTTGAAAACTGCGATTGGTTCTCATTACTTGCGTCGATCAGGGGCTCCCATGACGAAAGTCCAGCGTTGCTTGTCGCCTTTCAAGGGGTGGCTCTGCCTGCTCTCCCTGATGGTTTTCATCAGTTGCGGCAGCAAGGCCGACCCCGCGACCTACTTCAGCCATTACCACCCCGCGGATTGGAAAAGCCAGCACGGGGGCCCTGCCACCAACGATCTGACCAGCTGCACCAAATGCCACGAGGTCAGCCTGCTGCGAACCGGCAATAGCGTCCCCGGCTGCCTCACCACCGGTTGCCATCATCAGACCGAGCCCTCCTGGGCGGTGGCTGGAACCCACGGCCTGCGCGCGAAGAAACCCGTTGGCGATCCTGCGGGCAGTTTTGCAGCGTGCCAGATCTGCCATGGGAAGGATTTCTCCGGTGGCGCTTCTGCCAAGGCCTGCGCCACCTGTCACGGGGTTGCAGCGCCTCATCCTGCCAAGCCGTGGAGTTCCTGGGGCGGTTCGCCTTGGACCCACACCACCACCGACCCTTCCAACGCCGCGGTCTGCGCCCAGTGCCACTATCCGGGATCGCCCGATAACCCGCCGAATCATCCGGCCACCCCCGCGCCTGGAGGCACGGCGCCGGGCTGTTTCAACAACACCATGTGCCACGGCTCCGCCAGCGCACCGCACCCGGTGCCCTTCCTTCTCGGTCTGACGGACAGCCTTGGCAATGGGCACGTCACCGCCACGGCCTCGG
>JAJTBC010000185.1 GCA_021287085.1 Bacillota bacterium
AGAAGAAGTTGTCGCGGGTAACTTCATGACCGTACTGTGCTTGCACCATGTCTTGGTACACTTCGAATACAGGCTTCCAATCAATGCGCACCACCCGATTGCCTTCGGCGGCAGTGGCGATGCGGTCCTCGGAACCCACGCGGAAACCATGATGCAGAAGGGGGCTGGGCATGCCTGGTACCAGGATCGCCAGGATGCCGTTTTCATGGCAGCGATCCCGGTGAAACAGGTGCTTTCCCGGTTCAAACGATGCACTGCCAGCCCCAGCGCCTGCGTAGTTCACACTGTCCGAAAGACGCAGATGGAGTTCGGCCAAGAGGGAAGATCCGTGACGAACCGTGGCATCAGGGATCAGGAACAGCCCGTCCCCGCCCTGGGGGTTCAGATGGGGGGCGAAGTATTCCTCAAGAGCTTCCGCGTCGGCCTCCGCGGTGGTGGAAGATCGCAGGAAGAACCGCGAACCAGCAGGCAGAGTCACCAGCAGTGCGCCTTTGGGCATGAATTGGCCATCTGAAATCAGCTCTGGGAAAACGGCTCCCGCCACCTCGATTCCTTTGCATTCGGCTTGGAGCAGAGGCAGATGCTCCAAGCTGCCAGCTGCCACCAGGGCGAGAACCTGAACGCCAGGTTGGTGTTCTCCCCATTCCTTTAGACCCTGGGCGGCCAAGGCCAAATCCGAGTAGTACCCACGCAGGCTCATGCTCGCTCCGGTTTGAGGAAAAACAAATCCAACCTTCGTATCGAGCCAAAGCGTCAGAGAGCTTAGTTCCAGCGGGAAAAGCTTACCGCCTTACGAAGGGGTTGTGCCGCGCTTCAGCCCCAATGGTGGTCATGGGGCCGTGACCCGGCAGCACGCGGGTGGCGTCATCCAGGGTGTAGAGATGTTGGCGGATGCTGGCTTCCAGGGTATCCCAATCGCCGCCGAAGAGATCGGTGCGGCCCACACCCCCTTGGAAGAGGGTGTCGCCCGCCACCAGGAACGGCCCTTGGGCGCCTTGTCCCAGGAAACAGCAACCGCCGGGAGAATGGCCCGGCGTATGGATCACGGTGAGACCGTGGTGCCTGTCGCCGGGAGCCAAAGGTTGCATAATGGGGGCGGGAATGGGCTTCATGCCGAAAAAGCTGGTCTGCATGGCCAGATTGGCCACCAAAGGATCATCGCCGGGATGCAGGTAGGCCGGAATTTTCCATAGATCCTGAAGGGCGTGGCTGGCGCCCAGGTGATCGAAATGGGCGTGAGTGTGCAGCAGGGCCGTCACCCGAAAGCCGAGGGCCTCCACTCGCTGCCGAATACGAGGAGCTTCGTCACTGGGATCGATCACCACGCCCGTGCGGGTTTCGTCATCCCACACCAGGGTGCAGTTGCAGGAAAGGGGTCCGTACGGCGTGGTTTCAAAGGTCAGCATGAAAACTCACAAATGCTTCAGGGTGGTCAGTTCCTGGGGGCGGAGATGGCGCCACTCGCCAGGCTTGAGGTAGGGATCTTCCAGCGGCCCGAACTGCACGCGGCGCAGCTTGTGGACGGGATGGCCCACGGCGGCGAACATTTTTCGGATCTGCTGGTTCTTGCCTTCGGTGAGCGTCACCTTCAGCCACGGGTTTTCCTGGCGCTCGTGGATCTCGATGCCGCAGGGCTTCAGGCGACGGCCTTCCAGGCGGAACCCGCTTCGAAGTTCTTCCAGGGTTTCGGGCTTGGGCATGCGATGGACCTTCACCAGATAGACCTTGGGAATGTGGCTATCGGGGCTGGTGAGGCGCTGGGCCAGCTCGCCGTCATTGGTCATGAGCAGCAGGCCTTCGGACTGGAAATCCAGGCGACCCACGGGGTACACGCGGCTCGAAATGCCGTGCAGCAGCGCCATCACCGTGGGGCGGCCTTCTTCATCCTTCACGGTGGTCACGTAGCCCTTGGGCTTGTTGAGCAGCAGGTAGATGGGGGCTTCTTTGTGGATGGGCTGAAGATCCACGGTGATCTCGTCACGGCGCGGATCGGCCTTGGCCCCCAGCTCCGTCACGGTGACACCGTTCACCTGCACCCGACCTTCGAGAATGAGTTCCTCGCAGGCCCTGCGACTGGCGATGCCCGCGTGGGCCAGGATCTTCTGAAGCCGCTCCAGGGGGTCCTGGGAGGCCTTGCGGGGCGAAGACTTGGATGACGAAGAGCGTTGGGGTTTGGGATTCATGGAAACCTCCTGGCGTCTCTCGACGCGAATGGTCCATTGTAGCCGATGGCTGATCAGCCCTTGTTTCGTTACGGATCGGTGACGCTCCTGCCAAGATTCGCGCGAGACGAAAGGCCCGTTTGGCGGTAAACTGGAGCGTTTTCTTTTTTCCTTCTTAGAGGAGTCTCCATGACCAAATATGTGTACTCGTTCGGGGGTGACCGGAACGAGGGCAACGCGACCATGCGCAACACCCTGGGCGGCAAAGGCTGCAACCTGGCCGAAATGGCCGGTCTGGGCGTGCCGGTGCCTCCGGGCTTCACCGTCATCACCGACGTGTGCTCCCTGTACAACAAGGCCGGCAAGGTGCTGCCCGCCGAAGTCGTGGAGCAGATCCGCGAAGCCCTCACCTGGCTGGAAAAGAACCAAGGTCGCAAGCTGGGCGAAGTGGAGAAGCCGCTGCTGCTTTCCGTGCGCTCCGGCGCTCGGGATTCCATGCCCGGCATGATGGACACCGTGTTGAACCTGGGCCTCAACGACCAGACCGTGGAAGGTCTGGCCAAGGCCAGCAACAACCCCCGTTTCGCCTACGACAGCTATCGCCGCTTCATCATGATGTACTCCGACGTGGTGTTGGACGTGCACAAGGATCACTTCGAAGAAAAGATCGAGGAACTGAAGCACAAGACCGGCAAGAAGCTCGACACCGAAATCACCGCCGAAGAATGGAAGATGCTCTGCGGCGAGTTCAAGGCCATCGTCAAGGCCAAGCTGGGCAAGGACTTCCCCCAGGATCCCTGGGAGCAGCTCCTGGGCGGCGTGCGCGCCGTGTTCAACTCCTGGGATACCGAGCGCGCCATCATCTATCGCCGCATGAACCGCATTCCCGATGAGTGGGGCACCGCCGTCAACGTGCAGACCATGGTGTTCGGCAACATGGGCGACGATTGCGGCACCGGCGTGGCCTTCACCCGCGACCCCGGCACCGGCGAGCCCTACTTCTACGGCGAATACCTCATCAACGCCCAGGGCGAAGACGTGGTGGCGGGCATTCGCACGCCCCAGCCCATCACCAAGTACCAGGCGGGCGACAGCGGCCTGAAGAGCCTCGAAGAAGTGATGCCCAGCGTTTACAAAGAGCTCTTTGACACCTGCCAGAAGCTGGAAAAGCACTTCAAGAACATGCAGGATCTGGAGTTCACCATCCAGCAGGGCAAGCTCTACATGCTGCAGACCCGCAACGGCAAGCGCACGGCCCTGGCGGGCATCCGCATCGCCATCGACATGGTGAAGGAAGGCATGATCGACGAGAAGGAAGGCCTGAAGCGCATCAACGCCGACGACCTCACCCAGCTTCTCGCCCCCATCTTCGACGTGAAGGAAAAGGCCGCCTTCAAGAAGGACGGCAAGCTCATGGCCAAGGGCCTGCCTGCGGGCCCAGGCGCGGCGGCGGGCATCATCGCGCTTTCTGCTGAGGAAGCCGAGAAGCTGGCCGAAAAGGGCCCCGTGGTGCTCGTTCGCATCGAGACCAGCCCCGAAGACCTGGCGGGCATGGTGGCGGCCAAGGGCATCCTCACGGCTCGCGGCGGCATGACCTCCCACGCGGCCGTGGTGGCTCGCGGCATGGGCAAGCCTTGCGTCTGCGGCGCCTCCGCCCTCATCATCGACGTGGCCAAGCGCACCGTCTCCGTGGATGGCATCACGCTGAAGGCCGGTGAGGATTTCATCTCCATCGACGGCAGCGCGGGCGAAATCTACGCGGGCAAGCTCAGTGCCTTCCCCAGCGAAGTGAACCAGGTACTGGTGGAAAAGACCCTCAAGGCCGAAGCCAGCGAAACCTATCAGCGCTTCGCCAAGATCATGGAGTGGGCCAACAAGTACCGCACCATGAAGGTCCGCACCAACGCCGACACGCCCCATGACAGCACCGTGGCCCGCGCCTTCGGCGCCGAAGGCATCGGCCTTTGCCGCACTGAGCACATGTTCTTCGAAGGCGAGCGCATCATCGCCGTGCGCGAAATGATCCTGGCCAAGGATGTCGATGGCCGCAAGGCCGCGCTGGCCAAGCTGCTGCCCATCCAGCGTCAGGATTTCGAAGGCATCTTCACGGCCATGAACGGCCTGCCCGTCAATATCCGCCTCATCGATCCTCCTCTGCACGAATTCGTGCCCCACGACGAAAAGGGCCAGGCGGAAATGGCCAAGGTGCTGGGCGTGAGCCTCGACGAAGTGAAGCACCGCGTCGAGAAGCTCCACGAGTTCAACCCCATGATGGGCCATCGCGGCTGCCGTCTCGGCATCACCTATCCCGAGATCATCCGCATGCAGATGCGCGCCATCGCCGAAGCCGCCATCGCCGTCGAGAAGAAGGGCATCAAGGCCCTGCCCGAAGTGATGGTGCCCCTGGTGGGCCACGTGAAGGAACTGGCCTTCACCCGCGCCGAAATGCTGGCGGAAATCGCCGAAGTGAACAAGGAGCAGAAGGCTTCGTTCTCCTGCCCCATCGGCACCATGATCGAGATTCCTCGCGCCGCCATCACCGCCGATCAGGTGGCCGCTGAAGCCGACTACTTCAGCTTCGGCACCAACGACCTCACCCAGATGGGCTTCGGCTTCAGCCGCGACGACTCCGGCAGCTTCCTGCCTGAGTACGTTTCCAAGAAGATCCTGGAGGACGATCCCTTCCAGAGCCTCGATCAGCAGGGCATCGGCGAACTGGTGCGCATCGCCTGCGAAAAGGGCCGCAGCGTGAAGTCCGACCTCAAGCTCGGCGTCTGCGGCGAGCACGGCGGCGATCCCCGCTCGGTGAAGTTCTTCTTCAAGGTGGGCCTCAACTACGTGAGCTGCTCGCCCTTCCGCGTGCCCATCGCCATCGTGGCTGCCGCCCAGGCCGCTCTCGAAGCCAAGTAGCACGTCCGTTCCCCCGAAAAGCCCCGCGCGAGCGGGGCTTTTCGTTTAGGCTGAAGAAAACCTTTTCCCCGGCGGATTTTCATGAATCGCGTAATTTCCTTGCTGTTTCTGCTGTTCGCCAGCTTGAGCCTGAAGGCCCAGGAACTGCCCAAGCCTTCGCAGAAGTGGACGATGGGCGCCAATGCCCATTTCCAGGTGCTCTCCACCGTATCGAACTCGGAGACGACGGAACTGGTGGAGGATTTCGAGCAATTCCGGGCCATGCTCCATGGCGTGCTCGGCGAGGGCGCCGCCAAAGGCAGCCTCATGGAATTGCCGGCACGAATCTATCTGTTCCAGGACTCCCGACAATTCGACCGCTATACGAGCCTCACTTCCCGCGTGGGCTTTTTCGCCCATGACCCGCAGGGCTTCCGGATGGCCCTGATCGCCAGCGAGAGTGAAGCGCGACGCATCGTCTACCACGAGTACTTCCACTACCATCTCCGTCGCGTTGCTCCCGACTTGGTGCCTCCGTTGTGGGCCAACGAAGGCCTGGCCTGCTTCTACGAGACGGCGCGTTTCGAAAAGAAGAACGTGATCATCGGCATTGCCGACGCGAATCGGCTGCTGTCGCTCTTTCAGCGTCAGCCCATGCCCATGAGCCAACTGGTGAATGTCCATCATCGTTCCCCCGAGTACACCGTGGAGGCAGAGACGCAGCGTTTCTACGCCACGTCCTGGCTGGCGGCGCACTACCTCACCATCGGCAACGTGAACCGCCGTCGCCAGTTGCCGGAATACCTGGGGCGCATCCGGGCTGGGCAATCCCAGGAACAGGCTTTCGTCGCAGCCTTCAAGACCACGTATTCGGGCCTGGACGAGGAACTGTTCGTCTACCTGCGGAGCCTTCGGATGAGCACTCCGGTTTTCAAGGCTCCGCCCCAGGCCGCTCTGGATCTCAAGCCCCTGGAGCTGGGGCCTGCGAGCTATGCTGAGGCCCTGGCCCAACTGGGGATGCTGCTGGGCCAGCAACCTGAAAAGCAGAACTTCGCCAAGGCCCACTTCCAGAAGGCCCTGGAAGTGGATCCCCGCTGTGCCACGGCCATGGCCGGGCTATCCCAGCTGGAGCCGGAGAAAGCCCGATCCCTGCTCGATGGGGCCATCGCCCTTCGCCCCGATCCCATGTTCTGGCTCATGCGCGCTAGGCTTGGCTTCGGGCAGGGGGCCATCACGGAGGAAGGACTGGAAGCCATTCTCAGCGATCTTGCTTCGGCGGCTCGGCAAGGGGTGGGCGATGCCTATCACCTGGAACCCGTCACGTACATCCTGCCTGCGGGGCCGCGGCTTTCGGCCCAGGGCCTCGATTCCGTGCGTGAT
>JAJTBC010000253.1 GCA_021287085.1 Bacillota bacterium
ACCAACACCAGCAGAAGGCGATCCGGCGCCAGAAGGGAACGCCCCCAAGCCCGCAAGCGCTCCACCGAGATGTTCTCCACCCGCTCGCTCAGGGCCTGTACCCAGGGATGGCCAGGATAGGCCAACCCCAGCAGAATCGAACGTTCATAGTTCCAGGGCTCATACCGATCCGCCCTCCAAAGCTCGCGCTCCCGCTGGAATCCATCCAGGGCCATGCGCTCGATCTGGGAACGGCGCAGGCGACACCAGGCGGCCAGCGAGGTGGAGGGAAGCTCCAGGCTGAAGCCCAGGTCGTCGATGCCCACCTGCCGCTGACGCCGAACCGCCCCCAGTGCTTCGTCCGGCTCCACCTCGAACAAGGTGCGAGAAAGCAGTTCCGCCGCCACCACCGGAAGCGCCCCCGTATGGGCCATGCCCCCGTGAATCTCCAGACGCGCGTGAACCGCCCCGGTGCCAGGCCGGTTCACCAACAGCGCCTGAAACCCGTTGGCAAATCGCTTTTCCTTCACCTCCGACGACGAAGGTTGAGCCCCCAACGAAAAGGCCAACGTCAGAAGCAGGAATACACGTGCCGTGCGCATGTTCCAAGGGTATCAGCGAGAGCGCGGGGAACGAGGAAAGAGAAGGATCAACCACGGCCTTACGTCAAACCGCCTCCGGGATTAGGGGTAAGCCCCAAAGCGCCTTGTCCATCAAAAGGGTCAGCGATCAGCCGCAGCTCGGCTCTCTTTCAGCATGTTGCAGAACAGAGCTCCCTGTTCGACAGCATCATCAAGCGCAACATGGGTATGAGGAAACTCATCAAACCAATGGTTCGGCATATTGCGTTTGCGACTTTCGCAAAAATCAAGTTTCAGCACGGCCATCGCAAACGTTTCGATATCGAGGGCGGAATGACCAAAGGGGCTTTCACCCACAAAACGCATGAGATACCAATAGATGAACGAAAAATCAAAACCTGCAGGATACGCCACGAACACGGGTTTGCCCGGAAGAGACCGTAGCCAATCGACATAGCGATTCATCGCTGCCGCCGGTTCCTCTAAATCCTTACGGCACGCTTCCCAGGCTTCCGGTTGCGAAGCCCACCATTCAGCGGTTTTGGGGTGAGCCGAGGCCCCTGGGAGGGTCTCAAGGTTTGCACTGAAGGTGGAAACGAGTTCCTTATCCCAGGTATAGGCCGCCGATCCAAAACTCAGCATTGAATGAGGACCAGGTATGGGCCCGTCAGTTTCGATATCCGTACTGATGAAAATTTCACTCATAAATAATTTCCCCACTCTCAACAAGGATAGGGCATCAAAGGAATTCCCCGTTCACTCATGTACGCAGAAAGGCCATAGCTCGCTGATATTTTTCTACACGTTGAATATCCTTGATCGTTGGATTCGCGATCCTCGATAAATCCGAATTGTCTTCAAGGTCTGCCATTTTCACCAATCTTCCGATTGGATCATTGGCAGCACGAGCCACAAACACTTCATAGCTTTCATCTTCTCGCCGAGTGACGGATTGGACGGAACCAATAATCGCCTCCGAAAAGCCTTCGTTGCGCAAGACCTCCTCGGTGACTGACGTGTCCTCCAATACATCGTGCAAGACGGCCACAATCCGTTCAGTCATTCCAGAGAGACGAAGCATCACCCGGAGCGGATGAAGGATGTATGGAGCACCCGCGATATCCACTTGGCCTTCGTGGGCCTGGGCCGCAATTGCAATGGCACGCTCCAGGCTACTCATGGAAGACTCCTCTCATGCCCCGGTCTTCCATTATTGCCTGGCTCACCTCACCGTAATTCCCCCGTTGGTGGTTTCCAGGATGATCTTCTGGTTGTGGCCCGGCAGCTTGAGGCGAACGGAGTGTTTGGAGCTTTCGAGCACCTGGGCGTTGGGCACTTTGGCGTCGATGGTGCCATTGGCGTTCTCCGCCGACACTTCGCCGGTGGCGCGGCCCAAATCCACGGTGATGGAACCGTTGGTGGTTTCCAGGCGGATGCCTTCGCCCCAGCCGTCCAGGTTGCGGGCGCGAATGCTGCCGTTGGTGGTTTCCGCTCGAATGCCCCCTTCCACGTCCTCCAGCACGATGCGGCCATTGGTGGTCTCACCCTTGAGTCGCGCCTTAAGGTTGTGGGCTTCCAGGGTGCCGTTGGTGGTTTCCGCGTGCACTTCTCCGCTGAGGTCCTTCACGCGGATATCGCCGTTGGTGGTTTCGCAGCGAGCATAGCCCGCCAGGCCCGACACCACCACGGAACCATTGGTGGTGCGGAAATGCGCCTGGATCTTGCGCGGCACCCGCAAGGTCATTTCACAGCGGGGGCTTTGGCTGAAGTTGAAATTGAAACCCCAACTGCCCTGCTGGAACAGGGCTTCCACGTCCAGATCCTCGCCCTTGCGCTGCACCACGAGATCGATGCGCCGCCGGTCGGAATCACGGATATCCGCGCTGATGGAAACCTCTTCCCGATCCCAGCCTTCCACCCGAATGAATCCGTTGCGGTTCTTGACCCAGAGCTTGGCGCCCATGGCCAGTTTCTCCACCTTGGTTTCCGTGCGGGTCTTGCCTGCGAGGCTCACTTCCGGTGGCGGCGGAGGGGTGGGAGGCGGAGGGGGCGGAGGAGGGGCCTGGGCTAGGAGAAAACCACCCGTAAGCAACGACATTCCAAGCATTCGTTTCAATCCCATGTGGCCCTCCCGGAAAAGAACACGGAGCTGTCCGATGAAAGCCCTACGCGCCAAGGTTCTTTCAGCTTAGCCGAGAGGTCGCAGACCGCGATATTTCGCTAAGGTGGAAGGGTGCCTATCGCCGCCCCTTCCCTCTTCATCCTCGCCGCCGCCCGCACACCGCTGGGGGCCTTTGGGGGAGTGCTGAAGCGACTTCCCATGCCCGTTCTGGCCGCAGAAGCCATGAAGGGCGTCCTAACCAATGCGAAGGGAGCCGACCCGGACCAAATCTTCCTGGGTTGTGCCCTGGGGGCGGGAAATGGCCCTGAACCCGCCCAACGGGCGGCCTCCTTGGCAGGCCTCAAGGCCCCGGCCCTGACCGTGAATGCGGGCAGCGCCAGTGGTCTCAGCGCCGTGATCCTGGGGCTGCGCTTGGCAGCGGAGGCACCCGGTCTCGTGCTGGCCGGAGGAGCCGAGGCCCCTTCCCAGGCACCCTACCTCGCGCCCGAAGCCCGCTGGGGTCGCCGCGTGGGAGCCATGGAATTGCGCGATGCGCTCCTGGTGGACGGCCCTGAACTCCAAATGCCTTCCCAGGGAACCTGGGCCGCTCAAAGCCAACAGCGGGCGGCTCACTCGTCGGAACTTCGCCAGCGGGAAATCACGCCTCTGCTCCTCGAAACCCGGCGTGGCCCGCAAAGGGTGTTCGAGGACCAGGCGCCTGGCGCTTCGGCGGTCGCGTTTCCAGCAGGCCGGGCCCCTCTGGCCGATGGAGCCGCCATGGTGCTGGTAGGTCCAGGCGACCGGATCCAGACTCGCCCTCTGGCGCGGGTCCTGGGGTGGAGGGAAGGCGATGGGAACCTCGAAAAATCGATGGGAGCGCTGTTCCTGGAGTTGAAGCTCGAAGCCCAGGCCATCATCCGCTGGGAAGTGCATGAAGGCAGCGAATCCCAGATGGAGGCCTTCTTCCACGCCTTTCCCCAGATCGATCGGAACGCCGTGAATCCCCATGGCGGAGCCCTGGCGCTAGGGGATCCCTGGGGCGCCAGCGGCGCGCGCCTGGTGGGTTCCCTGGTTCAGGATCTGCGCGGGATCGGGGTGGCCCTCGTGCATTCCCCCACCCGCACCACGGCGCTGGTGCTGAGAGGAAACGAAAGCTAGCGTCTCAGAAGCCCGTGAAGAGGAGATCGAGAGCAGCGATGATCTCGCCGCGAAGATGTGAAAGATCCCCCACGGCGACCCCAAGACTACGGCGCGGTACGCCAGCCATTTCCGGGATCATCACCAAGTACTCGTGGCCTTGAAACAACACCACAGGCGTCAGGCGCAGCATGGGCAAAGGACCAGTGGCCGTTTTCGCGTAAAGGGGTGCCACCATCCGTGTTTCGAGAGAAACCAAAAGATCGCTTTGAAGATCCACCAGAAAAGGGATCCTTTTTCGCGTAGCCGGATTGGGATTGCGATGCACCGTCAACGCAGCCATCAAAAGCTCCGCAGCCCATCACTGAACACGCCACGAGCCTCGACTCGGCGGTTGTAACCCTGGATGGCGGTTTCGTTATCCCGAAGCCATGCCTCGGTCAGTTTTGTTTTGTACGCATATGCGATGGCTTCTTCGGCCACGGCTGAAAGGTTGAGACCCATTTCCTTGCCGAGACGCACGAGATTGGCGTTTAACGTGAGATTGACAGGACGCTTCGGGCCATCGTCTTCATAGGTTGTCGACATACGCACCTCCGCGATGCACATACAGTATGCGCATTAAGAGAAGCGTGTCAAACCTTGGTTTTTCACAGAAAATGATCCTTGTGGAGTCCACCATGCGCGTGCCCCTTCATCAGCTTCCCCATGGTCTGGGCCTTCCCCTGCCGGAGCTGGCCACTCCTCACGCTGCAGGCATGGATCTGCGAGCGGCCATTGGCGAGGGGGAAGTCTGGAGTCTGGCGCCCGGCGAACGGCGGCTCGTTCCCACGGGCTTGGTCATGGCGCTACCCATGGGCTTCGAGGGCCAGGTTCGACCGCGCTCGGGGTTGGCGCTGCGCAGCGGCGTGACGGTGCTGAATGCGCCGGGCACCATCGACGCCGACTACCGGGGCGAGGTGGCCGTGGTGCTCATCAATCACGGACGGGAACCCTTCGAAGTGCGCCGGGGCGACCGCATCGCCCAGCTCATCGTGGCGCCCGTGGGGTCCTGGGATTGGCAGGTCGAAACGAATCTCGCCGCGCTGGGGCAGACCGAGCGCGGCGAGGGAGGCTATGGCTCAACAGGAAAGGGCTGAGGCCTATATTTTTTTCCTTCACCACAGAGGCACGGAGGAAAAGCTTGAATCCGTTTACATCCTGCCCATCTTGTCCATCCTGTTTTTCATCAAGGATTCGGGGCTTCGAAAGCCGATGGGGATCTCGAAAGAAGCCCTAGCAGCCGCAGCCTCCTTTCACCGCAAAGGATCGACTCGTTTTCCCGATTCGAATAATCATTCGCCCAACATGCGATACGCTGCCTTCGCCTTGGCCCGTTTGACGGTATCGAAACACCAGTCGCAGCGCATGATTCGACCAATGTTCAACCACCTGCGATTCCCTCCGATCCAAAAATTGGCGAGCATCCATTCGCAGCTGATGCAAGACCCCTTTTACCTTTATCAGGGCGATGCCATCCAATTCGGCAGGGATCGCGAATACGACTTGGGGCTGCTCATTCTCGGATTGCGTAGCCAACGTATAACTGCACCCTGCTCCCTCCGGGATTTCTGAGTCACCGATAACATCAAGAGTGATCGACCCCGGCGGTTTTGAGTGAACAACCACCGGGATCGACAGAATCAGAGTCGTGAGTAGGGTTTTAAGGTCCAAAAGGGCCAACTATTTCTTGGGTGCTGCAGGCTTGGCGGCAGGCTTGGCCGCAGCAGGAGCCGCGGGCTTGGCCGGAGCGGCAGCCGCAGGAGCCGTGGCGCCAAACTTCTTGTCGTAGCGCTTGGCCAGCTCGTCGGAAAGGGCGGTCACGGCTTCGGTGTCCACGGGAATCATGATGTTTTGGTTCCACTGGAACAGCATCTGCAGCTTCATTTCCTTGGCCATATCCAAAAGGATGGGACCGATTTCGCTGTTGAACTGGCTCGTGGCCTTCTGCTCGGCCTTCTGGAACTCCGCCTGGCTGTCTTCCTGGAGGCGCTTGAAGGCCAATTCGCCATCCTGGAATTCCCGCTGCAGCTTGGCGCGGCCCTCATCCGAGAGCGCCGGCGACTTGATCTGCTGCTCCAGCTTCTGCATCTCTTCAGCCTTGGCCTTCACCTTGTCCGTAAGGGACTTGTTGAGAGCTTCCAATTCTGCGAACACGGTCTTGGCGCGAGCCGAAGATTCGATGACGCGGCTGGGAATGAACACGCCGAAACGGGTGATGGGTTCCTGAGCCGCGAGAGGCGCCACGAGGGCAGCGGCGAGGGCGAGACGAGTGAGGGTGCGACGCATGAAGGCTCCAGGGAAAAGAGTGAGGTTTCGGCGTTAGAAGGTCGTGCCGATGCTGAACTGGAAATCCGACTTGGATTCCAGGTCGAAGGGGTAGGGATTCAGTTTTCGTGACCAGATCAGGCGCAACGGCGCCGGGCTGATGGGCAGGAAGAAGCGGAATTCCACACCCATGGAACGCATGAGCGTGGGGTTGCGGTACGAAACCGTGGTGCCCGTGCCGTACTGGGTATAGGTCACCATGTCGCGGCTGAAGATCGGCGTGCCCTTGCCCCAGGCGTTGCCCATGTCGTAGAAGAGCACGGTGCGGAACTGGTCGGCGATCTTGAACTGGTACTCGAAATTGGCCAGGAACTGCTTGTTGCCGCCCACCACGAAAGGCAGGCCGTTGACGTCCTTGATGACAGAACCCACCTGGCCGTAACGATAGCCGCGCAGGGTCTGCTCGCCGCCAGGACGGAAGAGCTCCCAGATGGGGGTTTCCTCCTTGGCGAGGTTGCGCAGGTAGCCGTAGCTGAAGTTGGCGGCAAAGATGTGGCGCTCGGCGATGTTGCCGATCTTGGTGAATTCCAGATTGGTGCGGTGATAGGGGCGATCCGTGCCGAACTGCCAGCCGCCGAAATCGAAAGTGATGCCCAGCTTCGTGCCGCGCGTGGGCTTGAAGGGGTGGTTCACGCTGTTGTAGACCAGGCTCTGGGTGATCTTGGAGGTGAGCTGGGTGCTGGTGTCCCGGAAGTAGTAGGACCGGCCCCCCTCGATGCGGATCATGCTGAAGCTGTAGCCCACGGAATACTGCGTCCAGAAGGCCCAGGACATCTGGCTGGGCGGCAGGATCGTGCTGAGACGCACGCCCGTGGAGAAGCCCAGGCTCCGGGTGAACTGCTTGTAGGCGTATTCCGGCCCCACCCGCGATGCGTCGAAATCGGTGCTGCCATCGGAGAAGGACACCGAGAAGGGATAGGGCTTGTCGAACACGTACGGCTCGGTGAAAGACACCGAGAAGTTGCGCTGGTAGCGCCCGCCCGTATAGCTGAAGGCGAGGTTCTCGCCGCCACCGCCCAGGTTCTTGGTGGAGAAGCTGACGCCCAGGGTGAAGCCGAACAGCGAGCCATAGCCGCCCTGGAAGAGCAGTTCGTTCACGCCCGCTTCTTCGCCCTTGATCTTGATGTCCACCACGGGCTTTTCGAAATCGGGCTTGATGTCGGGCTCCTGGTTCTTCACATCGAAGAAGCCCAACTGTCCCAGGCCGATGAAGGAATCCTTGAAGCTTTCCATGCTGAAGGGATCGCCTTCGCGCACCATCAGGGAGCGGCGCAGCACCTTGTCCTTGGTGGTGGTGTTGCCTTCGAAGGTGATGCGGCGAATGGTGTAGGGTTCGCCTTCATCGAGCTTCAGCGTCGTGTCCACCTTCTTCACGCCGTTCTCTTCGCGCACTTCCAGCTTCTTTTCCGCGCGGAACATGATGTAGCTGAGGTTGGCGTAGGTTTCACGAATCTTGTCCACGCCCTGGTTCAGGGCATCCAGATCGAAGGGTCGCAGCTTGTCGGAAGGCAGATCCTCCGCCGAAGGCTTGAGGTCCAGGAACTTCGCGATGATCGAGCGGTTGTCGCGGCGGGCTTCGGCGATCTTCAGGCGGAGGTACTTCTCGCCCGCCTCGTTGCGGAAGAGCTTGTTGTTGCCCTCGATCTTGAGCTTGCCCTCGTAGAACTTGTCGCCTTCCAGGATGGGAATGGTCAACGTGGCGCGCAAATCGTACTTGGGGGTCTTGGCTTCCTTGATGCGCTTCTCGTTCCTCTTCTGCTGCTTGGAAGTGGTGCGATCCTCCACGTCGATGGTGGGCTGGCCCACGAAGGCATCCTTGTAGCCCAAGCGCCAATAGGCTTTCTTCACGTTCTGAAGATCTTCTTCAAGATTCTTGTCCACCAGCAGATCGTGGGACGTGAGCCAGCTGAACATCCAGTGCTGGCGCGTCTTCTTCATGACGCGGCGCAGCTTGTCGGCACCGAGAACCTTGTTGCCCCGGAAGACGATCTTGTAGATACGAACCTTGCCGCCTTCCTTGATGTCGAACACCAGTCGCGCCAAGCCCGAACCCAGGGGCTCGAGCGTGACATCCACCACGGGGTTGCGGAAGCCCTTCTCGGCGCATTGCTCCACGATCAGCGCCTTGATCTTGCGAGCGGCTTCGGGATCGTACACGGCGTTCTCGTTGATGGTGAGCTTCTTCTCCTTGATTTTGTCCTTGAGAGCCGTAAGGCCCACTTCCGTGCCGCCCCGGTAATCCACTTCTTTGACGATGGGGCGCTCGGCCACGCGGATGATCAGGCGCTTGCCGCCCTTGGCGTCCTTCAGGTCTTCGGTCTCGAACTTGATGTCCTCGAAGGCCCCCGAAGCCCAAAGCCGCTCCAGCGTCTCCGTGAAATCCACGGTGCGCAGATCGTCGCCCACCTTGAGGCCCGCCTTGAAGATCACCGTTTCAGGCGTCAGCTTCTGGGAGCCCACCACGTCAATCTTCTGGATGATCTCGGAATCCTGGGCCAAAAGGGGAAACCCCAATCCGGCGACCAGCGCGAAAGGCAACCAACGGCTACGGGCGCGAGACAAGGCGGATGAATCGATAGGCATTCAGCATCCAGATGCAAAGGGTTCGTTCGAAACGCCCCTCCCGATGGGAGGGAAAAGGGTAACGTTCCATTCTAGGTGCGTTCCGGGGCAAAAGGGTTCACTTATCTGCCGAGGAACCCTTGGCGTTCAGAGCGCCGCCCCCGCCAGTTCCAGTTCTGGCGCGGCCTCGCTGGTGAAGGTGGGCACCAGGCGATCCCCTTCCAGATCAAAGAAAACGCGGCCTGCGGGCACGGTTTCCTGGGCCACCATCAGTTCGGCCAGGGGATCTTCCACCAGCTTCTGAATGGCTCGGCGCAGGGGTCTCGCCCCGTACGACCGATCCTTGGCGGTGGTCTTCACCACGAAAGCCACGGCCTGATCCGAGAGTTCCACTACCAGCTTGTGCTTCTGGAGCGTCACGTTGAGATCGCCCAACAACAGGCGCACCACGCCCTGAAGATGCTCATCGCTGAGGCGGTTGAACACCACGATCTCGTCGATGCGGTTCAGGAACTCCGGGGGGAAGGTCCGCTTCAGCACCTTCATGGCGTCACCCGCCTTGGCGTCGGGGCGGAATTCGGTCTCGCCGAAGCCCAGGCTCCTGTCGGCCAACAGCTCACGACTGCCCACGTTGGAGGTCATGATGATGATGGTGTTCTTGAAATCCACCACGTTGCCGAAAGCATCCGTGGCGATGCCGTCATCGAAGATCTGCAGCAGGATGTTCATGAGATCGGGATGGGATTTCTCGATCTCGTCGAAGAGCAGCACGCAGTACGGATTGCGCCGCACGCGATCCGTGAGCAGGCCGCCCTCTTCGTAGCCCACGTAGCCCGGAGGCGCTCCGAGCATCTTGGAGACTTCGTGCTTCTCCATGAATTCGCTCATGTCGAAACGGATCATCTTCTTGGGGTCGCCGAACAAAAAACCCGCCAAGGTCTTGGCCAGCTCGGTCTTGCCCACGCCCGTGGGGCCCAGGAACAGGAAGGAGCCCATGGGCCGATTGGGATTCTTGAGGCCCGTGCGGGCCCGGCGCACGGCGCGGCTTACGGCGGACACGGCCTCGCTCTGGCCGATGACGCGTTCGTGGATGTGCGCTTCCATGTGGGCCAGATTGGCCTTCTCCTCGTTCTTCAGCGCCTTCACGGGCACGCCGGTCCAGGAGGCCACCACGTCTTCCACATCCTGTTCCACCACAGGGGCGAAGCGTTCCAGATCGTCTTGCGTGAGGGGCGGTTGGGTCTGAAGCTCCGCCCGGAGCTGCACTTCCTTCTGGCGCAGCAGCACGGCCCGTTCAAAATCCCGGTTCAGCACCGCTTCGTTCATTTCGCTGATGACCTTGTGCAAGGCTTCTTCGGCCATGTTGGGCCGCTGGACCTGGCCTTGGGCCGAGGCTGTTCGCAGCTTCACCCGCGCGCCTGCTTCGTCGAGAAGGTCGATGGCCTTGTCGGGCAGGAAACGGTCCGTGATGTAGCGGTTCGAAAGGTATACCGCCGCTTCCAGCGTGGCGGGAGAGTAGCGCACGCGATGGAACATCTCGTAGCGTTCCCGGATGCCTTCGAGAATCCGCAGGCTTTCGGCCTCGTCTGGAGGATTGACGTTCACGGGCTGGAAGCGCCGCACCAGCGAGCGATCCTTGTCGATGTACTTGGCGAATTCCTTGTGGGTGGTGGCACCGATGCACTGGATCTCGCCACGGCTGAGGGCGGGCTTGAGGATGTTGGCCGCGTCCAGGCTGCCTTCGGCGGCGCCGGTGCCGATGATGCTATGGATCTCGTCGATGAAGAGCACCACCGCCGGATCCTTGGTGGCTTCCTGGATGATGGATTTCAGCCGCTCTTCGAACTGGCCGCGGTACTTGGTGCCCGCCACCACCAGGCTCAGATCCAGGGCGTAGATGCGCTTGTCCGCGAGGCTGGGGGGCACCTTGCCCTCATAGATGCGCTGGGCCAGGCCTTCCACGATGGCCGTTTTGCCCACGCCTGCTTCGCCCAAAAGAATCGGATTGTTCTTCCGCCGCCGACTCAGGATCTGGATGATGCGCTCGATCTCCGTTTCGCGGCCGATGAGGTTATCGAAGATGCCGCGCTCGGCCAGCTCCGACAGATTGCGGGCGAACTCCGCCAGCAGGGGATGATCCTTCTTCTTTTTGGCGATGCGGTCCTCTTTCGCCGATTCCAGCAGCAACTCCTTGGCGGAGGCCAGATCCGCGCCTTCTTCCTTCAGCAGCCGACCGGCCAGCCCCTGCTCTTCCCTGAGCATGCCCAGGAGCAGATGCTCGGCGCCGACGCTCTTGCTGTTGAGCTTGCTGCTTTCGCTGGCAGCATGCTGGAGGATGCGCTTGACCTCATCCTCCATGGGAATGTCGATGCTGGTGGAACTGGGCATCACCTTGCGATCCCGGGGCGTCAGGGCCGCCACCACGCGCTCCCGCAACGGCCCCGTCTGAACGCCCATGCGCTCCAGCAGATCCGTGGTGGTCTTTTCCGCTTCCCGCAGAAGGCCCAACAGCAGATGGCCGCTACCGATGCTTTCCGATCCGAACTGGCTGGCCTCGTAGCGGGCAAAGAACATCACCCGCCGGGCCTTTTCGGTGAACTTTTCAAACATGGCGCCCTCGATGACCGACTTGAATGGTCGGAAATTCCATTCCCTTCCAGGGTAACGTCATCGACTCGGCTTGTCCCGTGGGCCACGCTCAGGGCAGTCGCAGCCTTGTTTTGAGGAAGGCGTACACCTGGGGCCAATAGTCCGCGCCTACGGCCATCTCCACCGTATGGATGCCTGCAGGGGTCGGCACGGCAAGGCAGGTGCTGCCGGAATCGTTGATGAGCTTTTGAGTCGGCAGCACGTTGCCGGTCCATGTGGCGCCCGTGGCAGGATCCTGCGGATAGGCATGCAGCAGCAACACCGGCGCATCGCCCGCATCGAAGTGAAGCAACCCCGTGGAATCGAAGCTATCGATGAGCGTGGCACCCGTGGAAAGGGCCGCATGGGGTTTGGCCTCGAAACCGGGATAATCGGAAACGCCCCGAATGCGGTTGTCGTTGGCATCCACGGCATTGATGAGGGAAATGGCGCCGCCCGCCGAACTGCCGAAAACCGCCACCCGCGTGGGATCGATGCCGTACTCCGAAGCCCTGGAGAGCAGGAACCGGATGGCGTTCTGCGCATCCTCCGTGGCCATGGCCTGAGCCGCGACGCGCAGTTCCTGGCTGGCCTGATTGTTTTCCGTGAGCCGGTAGTTGATGGTGGCGGACACGTAGCCCGCCAGGGCGTAGCTGGCAGCAGTGCCTCCGATGCCTCCCTTGCTGCCCGACACGAAACCACCGCCATGGATCACCACCATCAGCGGCTGTCGGTTCTGGGCGGTGGCCGTGGGAGGCCGGTACAGATCCAGCGTCAGATGGAGCACATCGGCGTTGATCTCCTGGGCCTTGGTGGCTTCGGAGGTGTAGTTGATGTGTTTGGGATTGGCACGCTGGGAATACTCGATGTCCTTGCGGACAGTCAGCTGGTCCGTGGTGAACTGGGCGCTGGCGTACATGCCTTTGGGCATATCACTGGGAGGCTCCGAAGGGGCAGCCGTCGATCCCCCACAAGCCAGATGCGCGAGCATCAGGAGCGCCGCTCCGGCCAGACCTTTCTGAACCCACAGCATCATCGTTGCTCCTCTGCGCAACCGGGCTTTCTTGATAGACCCTCTTTCTTTTCAAGGGTTGAAGGAGAATTCCCATTTCATTCCGTGAATCTTTCAACCTCAGAAGGTAATCTAGAAGGTCGGGAGAGCGCCATGACGAATCGTTCGAGGAATCTCGCTGTCCTGGGTCTGCAATGGGGTGATGAAGGCAAGGGCAAGCTCGTGGATCTCCTGAGCGCCCGCTTCCGCCACGTCGTGCGGTTCCAGGGGGGCAACAATGCGGGCCACACGGTGGTGGTCAAGGGCCACAGCATTGCGTTGCATCAGGTGCCCAGCGGAGCGTTGCACCCGGAATGCCATCTGGTGGTGGGTTCCGGCGTGGTGCTCAATCTCGAAGTGTTCCGCCAGGAACTGGAGCGGCTCCGGGAGCGGGGCATCGAAGTGCTGGATCGGCTCATTCTCTCCGACAAGGCCCATGTGATCCTGCCCCATCACATCGCCCTGGATCAGTGGCGCGAAGGCTTGGCTGGAACGAACAAGATCGGCACCACCGGCCGTGGCATCGGCCCCGCCTACGAGATGAAGGCCGCCCGCATGGGCGTACGCCTGGGCGATCTCAAGCACCCCGAAACCTTGGCGCAGCGCATCGAGCCCGGCCATCGGGAAGTGAGCCTGCTACTGGGCACCGAGCTGCCTTCCGTGGAGCGCATCGTCGAACAGCTGTTGGAACTGGCTCGCCCCCTGGTGCCCTGCATCGGCGATGCCCAAGGCCATTTGATGGAAGCCCTTGATCGAGACGAAGCCATCCTCTTCGAAGGC
>JAJTBC010000148.1 GCA_021287085.1 Bacillota bacterium
CAGTCTCGGTGGCCCAAAGGGGCCTGAAGCTTAAGCGGAGACGCCCAAAACTCTCGCACTCCGGATCCGAGGAATAGTCGACCTTCTCCAGAATCAAGCGCTTATCTAACTGGATGGGATCGGCATACTTGATGTCCTTGGGCCATTTCTCATCCCAGGAAGCTCCGCCGGGCTGCACGACCAGGAATGCGCCTTCGTCCCGAACCGATTGTTTGAATAGGGGTTTCACGATCAGGTGCTTGATGCTCCGCCCCAAGAGACCATATTTATAGCTTTTATCGTCAATGGTGGCGTGCGTGGTCAACGGAAGCTTTTGACACCACTGGATGAACCACGGCCATAAATCAGTGGTCTGGTAGCTGCTCAGATCCTTTTGGACCCGAATAAGACCTTCCTGAGCGGTTTTCAGAGCGGCTTGCCGTTGGCGAATCACGGGAATTCGCGCGTTGAAAGTTCGCAAATCGGATGGGCTGAACACATCTCGAAGAATGGCCTGGAAGGAGGGCGTTTCCAGCAGCGGTTGGTAGGCACTTGTGGACCCCAGGTAGCTCATGGTCAGCGCCTGGTTCTTGTTCAAAGCCACCAGCGCACGATTCAAGTGGCTGGCGCGATGGAGTTCACAGGTGGCCGCGTGCTCTGCCATCCGTTTCCAGGCGGGAACCAGCGCCGAATCCATGTCCAATACGTGTTCCAGCCTGGGAAGCAGGGAACAATCGGACACTTTTTCGGGCAGTTGGCGGAACTGCTCCAAGGCCAATGGCTGAAGCTTGGGTTTGGCCTCGGACAGCAGCCGAACCGCATTCTCCGCGTGCGGGGTTTCGGGATATTTCTGGAGCAATTCCTGACAGATTTGCGCGCCTGTTTCCAGTTTTCCCAACCGCCGCATAAAAAGGGCTGCGGCCTTCACTCCGGCCTCCGGCTCTTGATACGTGGCCTGCCAGGCCCTCTGGTAAGCCTCCGCCGCATTGGCGGTTTGGCCTTTGGCCAGGGCCTCGTCTCCCTCTGTCAGGGCCCCTTTCGCATGGCCTTCGCTGGCGATGGCGCTTACCAATTTCTGGATGCCCGCACTGGCTTCAGGGGGCGCGCAGGCCTGAGCTTTTTGAGCCATGGCGCCCGCTTCGGCAAGTTGCCCAATCCGCAGCAGGGCGAGCGAGGCGTAGTAGTAGCCCTTGTAGCCCGATGGATGCTGACGGATGGCCGATTTCGCGGCTGCCAAGCCTCCCACGAAATCACCCGCCTCAATGAGCTTGCGGGCCTGCAATACGGGATCCTCCGCATGCAAAACCGAGGCAACCCCTGTGAGAATCAAGAGGCATGCAGGAACGTGATGCATGATTTCTCCTTCATTCAATGCGTACGAGGCTTTTTCTGGCTGGGTGTCTGGGAAGCCTGTGGCTTTGGATTCGTAGATTCGGCGGGAAGCGCAAGGGCATCTCGACGGAATTTCTGAACCATCGCCATGGCGGCGGGATAGGGCTCTGATCCCTTCCCCACCTCGGGAATGGCGCCCATCTGAAAATAGGCCCCCAAATCCTTGTCGTGCATGGCCGGAGATGCTGTCACGAACTTCACTTCGAGGGAAAGCCGCAGGTGGATCTTTCCCCGGTCCAAATACGTCTGCAAGGTTTTCATCTGTTCTGTGCGGAGGCGCGCCGCCTCTGCGAGAGACTGCTGGGCCTTGGCCTGATCCAAATTATTACGTGCCTGAGACTGGGCTTCCAAGGTTCGCCACAACTTGAGATCAGCTTCGGCTTCGGGCCGTTTGTCCATCTGGGCTCGGGAGATTTCTGATCGGATGCGCCGCAGTTCGGTTTCCGCCCGTTGTTTGCATCGAGCGTCTTCCCTCAGAAGCGCGCTCTGTTCCGCAGTGGCGGCCGTTTGCCAGAGGTAGAGCCCCTGAGGCGGCTGCTCGAGAGCCTCTTTGAGCCTGTCCTCTCGCACTTGCAAGTCCTTGGTCGCCTGCGCCAGATCCCGTCTCATGCCTTGGATGGGACGAAGCAGTTCCTTTTCTTTCGCTTCAATCTGCGCCGCGGTGGGACGAACCTCGTGCTGACCGGGATGGGGAAACTTTTCTCCTCGGGCGAGGATTTCCGTGCGTGTCCGATCACATCCGCTGCAGAAGAGTCCTGACTTGTAGTCATCGAGAATCTCTTCCATGTGTTCGATCGCCTCGGGCAATTCCTTGGCAAGGCGCGACCGTCGCTCACTGAGCTTTTCCACCTGGTCGATGAGATCGGCAAGGGAAGCGGTAAGACGGTCCATGGCCGAAACGACCGATGCCGCATCCCGGCGACCCGAAGCAGCCGAATAAGTGGAAAACGCAGCCCATGCCGCCTCTGCTTTTTTCGCGGGCTTGGCCGGATCAAGCAGATCCTGGGATGGACTTGCGGTGCCGAAGGCAAGCAGACATCCGCAAAGATAGAGCGAATGGAGCGGCGCAACCATGGATCGCCTCCCTTATAGAATGGGACGAATAAACTTGTCAGATAGTAGCATTTCAGAACTTCGTCACCGCGTTCAGGAACGCTCCTTGATGGCGGCAGGAAAGGTCCGTGAGGTTGTCGGAAAAGTCGGTGAAGTTATAGCCAACACTTCGGGAGGTTGCCGGGCAGATCCTTCACGGTCTTGCATGCCCCTTGCCAGAGATGACCACCTCGGCCACGGATTCCTATCGACCCAACCGCGGCAACGACAGCCCAACCTACCCGAAAACGCAGCTCACCAGCTGTGCTTGATTGGCAGAAAAAGACCTTGCTCCA
>JAJTBC010000162.1 GCA_021287085.1 Bacillota bacterium
CCAGCTCTGGAAGACGCCAGAACCCGCTGCGAAGGCTCAGGTGGAATGGGCCTGCGCAACGGCCGCAGCGCGATTGGAAGTCTTCACACCGAAGGAGCTCGCGGCCTTCTGGGAGGCCGTGGATCCCGCAGAGGCCCGAAGCTGGTGCCAAGAGGCCCTGAAGGAAGGACGCATCGAGCAAGCGCGAATCGAATCCCATTCCGCGCCGCCGCAGCAGGGATACGTGCTCGCAGGCTGGGAGCGCCGGTTGGCGCACCTTCCCGAGGCCTCGCCCGACCTGCGTTTCCTGAATCCCTTCGACCCGGTGCTGCGGGATCGCGACCGGGCCTTGCGCCGCTTCGATCTGGCCTATCGTTTCGAAGCCTTCACCCCGGAAGCCAAGCGCGCCTACGGCTACTACGTGTTGCCCATCCTCGAAGGAAAGCGTTTCATCGGGCGCCTCGATCCCAAATTCCATCGCGACAGGGGCGTGTTGGAAGTGCGAGGCCTCTGGTGGGAAGCGGGTCAGCGCGTATCCGCCGCCCGCCGCCGCAAGCTCGACGCAGCCCTGGAAGCCTTCGCGGCGTTCCTGGGCGGAACGTATCAAGGAATGCCCAAAAACCGATGAGGCGGCCTCTCTCCCGATCCCGCTTCGGCGCTCCTGCCGCTAGACTGAAAGCATGCTGAAGTCCTACTACGCGGGCATGGAAATCGACGCTCCCTGCGGGCGCTGCAAGGGTGAAACCCGCCACCGAATCCTCTCCATCACCAATGGCACGCCGGAAAAGCTCATCTGTGCCACCTGCAACTCCATCCACAAGTTCCGCCCGGAACGCCCGGCCCCCTCTCCTGCCGCGCCGCGTGCGCCGAAAATGGCCACGGCGGCCACGCCCAGGCCCGCCAGCAGCGCCACTCGATTCCAGGAATTGATGATCGCCGAACAGGCCGGAAGCCGGGCCCTGCCCTACAGCCCGAGCCATTCCTGGACTGAAGGAGCGTGGATGGATCATCCCAGTTTCGGTCTCGGCAAGGTGCAGCGCAAAGCGGGCCGCAAGGCTGAAGTGCTGTTCCGGGATGGGCTGAAAACCCTCATCAGTGCTTGATCTGAGCGATTCTCGCCCCCTGCGCGATCTGCGCTTCGCCGTGCTGGATCTGGAAACCACCGGCGGGAACCCCCAGCCCCAGTGGCGGGACGAACAGTTCTTCGCCGCGTCGGAGATCACCGAGGTGGGCGTGGTGCGCTTGAGTGGCGCGCTGCAGCAGGGTTCCTTTGAATCCTTGTGCAGGGTGGAGGGTTCGATTCCTTCCTCCATCCAGCGGCTGACCGGCATCACCCCTCCCATGCTGGCTTCGGCACCCTCCTGGGAGCGCGTGGCGCTGCGCCTTGCCGAGGAGCTGGAGGGCCGCCTGTGGGTGGCCCATCACGCACCCTTCGATGGGGCCTTCCTCAAGGCCTATCTGCCCGAAGGCCTGTGGAAGCGCCATACCCTGCTCTGCACCCGAAAGCTGGCCAAGGCCCTGGTGCCCGAAGCGCCGCGAGCTTCCCTGGCCGCCCTTTGCGAAACCCTCGATCTGCACAACCGCAGGCCCCATCGGGCCTTGCCCGATGCCGAAGCCACTGCGGATCTGCTGGCATGCCTGCTGGAGCGGGCCGAAGCAAAAGGCCTGGAAAGCGATGCCTTCCAGGCCTTGGGTCGTGTTGATTGGAAGAAACTCTAGAAGCGGTAGGACACCATGCCCTGCAAGGCCACCGCCTGACCGCCATTGGACTGGAACTGGCCCAGAAGGAAACGACCTTCCGCCGACAGGTTGCGGGTCATGCGGTAGCCCGCACCCGCCGCAATGCCCAAGGAGGTCTTGGTGCGGTTGGGGGCATTCTCGGGGCTCACGGTCCAGTTCTGAAGGCCCAGCCCCATGGTGAGGTACAGGCCCTGGGGACGGTTCTCCAGGTAGTAGAGGTAATCCGCGCCGCCGCTGATGGCCGTGACATTGCTCTTGGAGAAGGTGGTGTTCACTGGATGCCAGCCGCCGTTGTAGAGGGTGACGTCCACGTACGGACGCAACTCGTGACCATCCCCGTAGTAGAAGGCCACATGGCCGCCGAGGGTGAAGCCCAGCCGCCCGTCCACTTCCCGATTCAGATCGCCGATGGGCTGGTTCACACCGCCATGGGCGCCGAACTGCACCGTCTGGGCCGAAGCCATGACGCCGCAGGAGAGCAGGGTCAGCAGAGCAAGTCGAGTCAACTTCATGAAGGCTCCTATGGTTATTCCGCCGCCGTCACGTCGCGGCGCACTTCCTTGAGACGGCCCTTCTTGCCGAGCTTCTCGCGGAGGAAGTAGAGCTTGGCGCGCCGCACCTTGCCGCTGCGCACCACTTCCATCTTGTCGATGGAGGGGCTGTTGAGGGGGAAGATGCGTTCCACGCCCACGCCGTTGGAGATCTTCCGCACGGTGAAGGAGGTGCGCATGCCGCCGCCCTTGATGCCGATGACCACGCCCTGATAGAGCTGGATGCGCTCTTTTTCGCCTTCCTTCACCTTCACGTGCACCTTGACGGTATCGCCAGGGGCGATGCGGGGCAGGTCGTGGCGAAGCAGTCCGGCTTCGAGCTTGTCGATGATGTTCATGATGTCCTCTGGGGCCAGCGGTCCGGCGCGGCATGGCAATCAGGGGCCGGGGACATGGCACTCGAAAACCCCACACGGGGGGATGGATCAGTTTACAGGAAGTGCCTTGAAAGACAAGGCTAAATTCAGGGAAATCCCGCTCCGCCTCGTTTCATCCTGCCTGCATCTCCGCCACTTGGGCCACATCCTTGTCGCCGCGGCCACTGAGGTTCACGAGGATCGTGGCCTTCGCTCCCAGTTCCGGCGCCAGTCGGGCCGCTCCAGCCAACGCATGGGCGGATTCCAGGGCGGGAAGGATGCCTTCAAGGCGGACCAGGCGATGGAACTCCCGCAGGGCCTCGGCATCGGTGGCAAAGCGGTACTGGGCGCGCCCCGTGGCGTGGAGGTAGGCATGCTGAGGCCCTACGCCGGGGTAGTCCATGCCTGCCGACACGCTATGAGTGGGCTGTACCTGATCGTTCTCATCCAACAGCACCACCGTAGCCATGCCGTGGAGGACGCCGGGACGGCCCGTGGCGAAGCGGGCCGCGTGCTGGCCCGGTTCCAGGCCGCGCCCCCCGCCCTCGACGCCCACGAGACATACGGCCTCGTCATTCAGGTAGGCGTGGAAGGCGCCGATGGCATTGCTGCCGCCACCCACGCAGGCCACCAGCACGTCAGGTAACGCGCCGGTCTGCTGCAGCATCTGGGCACGGCTCTCCAGGCTGATGACCTTCTGGAATTCCCGCACCAGGGAGGGATAGGGATGGGGCCCCACCGCGCTGCCCAGCAGGTAGAAGGTGTCGCGGGCATGCTCCACGTAGTAGTTCAGCGCTTCGTCCACAGCGTCCTTCAGTGTTTGAAGGCCGCCTTGCACCTCGATCACCTCGGCTCCCAGCAGCTTCATGCGGAACACGTTGAGCCGCTGCCTCGCCGCATCCACCGCGCCCATGAACACGGTGCAACGCAGGCCCAGCCGGGCCGCTGCCGTAGCCGTGGCCACGCCGTGCTGCCCCGCGCCTGTCTCTGCCACCACATGGGTCTTGCCCATGTGCCGCGCCAGCAGCGCCTGCCCCAACGCATTGTTGAGCTTGTGGGCTCCGGTGTGGAGCAGGTCTTCGCGTTTCAAAAACACGCGGCCAGCCCCCAGAGCCTCGGCATAGCGCGGCACTTCGGTGAGAGGCGTGGGGCGGCCTGCGTAATGACCCAGCAGGTGGGAGAGTTCCTCGGCCAGAGCGCCTTCCTGGGCCAGATGGTCGTAAGCCTCGGCCAATTCCTGCAGCACAGGAGCCAAGGCGGGAGGCACCAAGGCGCCGCCGAACGGTCCGAAGCGGCCCTTCTCCTGCAGCGGATCGAGGGTGTAAGGGGTCGTGAAAGAGGGGTTCATGGGAGCTCCATGGAAAAAGAGGAAAAGGAAAAAAGAAAAGCCCACCGCAGAGGGTGGGCTTCCTGGGAAAAGGCCTGTTCAGGCCCGCGGAATCCACCCAAGGGGGCGCATCCAGGGCCACCAGCCGCCAACGATCGAAGCGAAAACGAACATCGAAAACTCCACAACGAAAAAACCCGCCGCAGCGGGTTTCAGGAAGATCAAACGCAGTGCGCCCCGAACCCGCCCCTAGACAGGTCGCCACCAGGCCTGGGCCTGAACGGAGGAAGCGGGAAGAAACATGCGCATGAAGCGATGCTAGACGGAATCGGCGTTCTGCGGAAGCCCTTTCCAGCCCTTGGGTTTGGGCTGATCCCACCATTCGGGATGTTCCACCTGCCACACGCACCATTGCTCCGGGCGCGAAAGAGCACGGGCCTGTTCCTTCAAAAAGGAGTCCCAGAGATCGGGCCGCAGGCGCTTCGTGCGAGCCATGGCTTCGCGCAACCGCCAGAGCGCGATGGCCCGATGATCGCCGCTGCGCAGCACGTCCGGCACCGCGCGGTCTTCGAAGACCTCGGGCCGCGTGAAATGCGGATGATCCAGCAACCCCGTGGCAAAGCTGTCCTGGCTGGAGCTTTCCGCATTGCCAAGCACGCCCGGCAGCCAGCGGGCCACGGCGTCGATGAGGAAGAGCGCCGGCAATTCGCCGCCGGAGAGCACCGCCTCGCCCACGCTGAACTCCTCGTCCACCAGGGCTTCCACCGCCCGCTGATCCACGCCTTCGTAGCGCGTGCAGACCAGGATCGCCTGCTCCAGCATGGCCAGTTCCCGCACCTTGGCGTGGGTCAAAGGCGGCGCCGCCGGAGAAAAATGAATGACACGGCTCCGACCTATCCTGGGCACGGAAGCCAGCGCGTCGCGCAGCACGTCGGGCCTCAGCACCATGCCGGGGCCACCGCCGAAGGGCGCATCGTCCACATGACCGAAGGCGTTCCCTGCGAAGGGCCGGAACGAGTGGGTCTGAAGCCCGTGGCCCAGTTCCCGGAAGGCCCGCCCCGTCACGCCCAGCTTGGCGGCTTCGAAGTATTCGGGGAAAAGGGTCAGCACGTCAAAGCGCATCAGGCCACCAGCTTCCAGAGGTAGTGCACGATCAAGCGCAGCGAAAAGCCCAGGTACAGCGTGGTGGCCACCATGCCCGCCAACCCCAGCCACACCCAGCTGGGCCGTTCTTCGAGCAGAGCGGCTCCTTGCAGACAGAGGGCCGCAGCAGGCAGCGCGTTGCCCAAAGGAATGATGGGCGGCACGGGCAAGGCCAACAGAAAGGCTGTCCAGGCAATGACCACGCCCAGGAGCCTCCGTCCCAGGATGCGGCCCTTGGCGCGGCCCGGGCCCATCTTGAGCAGCCAGCGCTCGAAACGGGCCAAGGCTTCCTGGATGCGACCCCGATGCAGCTGCACCGTTTCCAACCGTTTGGGCAGCCAGGGATGGGGCACGCCCCAGGCCATCTGAAGGCCCAGGATCATGGCCACCAGGCCACCGGCCACGCTCACGGCGGGGATGAAGCTGGTCAGCCCCGACACCAGGATCAGCAGCCCGTAGGTCTGCTCTCCCGCCGAGGCCATCAGCTCGCCCAGGCTCACATCGCCATCCTCCTCCAGGAGCCGATGCAGCTCTTCGAAAAAGGGCGATTTCGGCCGATGCTGGCCCTTCAAAGGCAGCCGCACCCAGGCTCGCGCCAAAGGACGGAACTGGCGCCCGATCTGTCGACGAGAGGAAGGAGAAGGTTGGACCACCGCCCTAGTGTGCGGCGGAATCGCTCGGCCTGGCTATGGCAGTTCGGATTCCTCGTCCAGGCTCGGCCGCTCCTCGGTGTCCCCGCTGCCCAGAGCCACCCGGTAGTCCTCCGCGCTCCAGGCGCCCAGATCCATGAGCTTGCAGCGTTCGGAACAGAAGGGGCGCGTGGTCGTAGTCTCCCAGGACACAGGCTTTCGGCAGATGGGACAAGGCTTGATGAGCATCGGTACAGCATAGCCGGAACCCAATAGACACGATTAACGAAGAAAATCTAAATAATTTTTTGAAGATTTGCTTGACATCCTTTCCTGACCCCCTACACTGGGATTCGGGCCTTTGTTTTTCAGCCCCATTTCCCCCGAGAAAGGAATCCACATGTCCAAGATCATCGGAATCGACCTGGGCACCACCAACAGCTGCGTGGCCGTCATGGAAGGCGGTCAGCCGAAGGTCATCCCCAACGCCGAAGGCAGCGACACCACGCCCAGCGTGGTGGGCTTCAACCCCAAGACCAACGAACGCCTCGTGGGCGCCGCCGCCAAGCGTCAGGCCGTGGCCCAGCCCAAGAACACCATTTCCTCCATCAAGCGCTTCATGGGCCTGCCCTTCGCCGATAGCGAGAAGGAGCAGAAGCTCGTCAACTACGTGGTGGAACGCTCCGACAAGGGCGGCTGCGTGGTCAACGTGGCGGGCAAGCAGTACAGTCCTGAAGAAATCAGCGCCATGATCCTCACCAAGATGAAGGAGAGCGCCGAGGCCTACCTGGGCGCCAAGGTGAGCAAGGCCGTCATCACCGTGCCCGCCTACTTCAACGACGCCCAGCGCCAGGCCACCAAGGATGCCGGCGCCATCGCGGGCCTCGAAGTGATGCGCATCATCAACGAACCCACGGCGGCGGCCCTGGCCTATGGCCTGGACAAGAAGAAGGACGGCACCATCGCCGTGTTCGACTTCGGCGGCGGCACTTTCGACATCTCCATCCTCGAAGTGTCCGAAGGCGTGGTCGAAGTGAAATCCACCAACGGCGACACCCACCTGGGCGGCGACAACGTGGACCAGCTCATCATCGACTGGCTGGTGGAGGAGTTCCAGAAGACTGAAAGCATTGATCTGCGCAAGCAGGCCGAAGCCATGCAGCGCCTCAAGGAAGCCGCCGAAAAGGCCAAGATCGAGCTTTCCGCCACCACCCAGACCGACATCAGCCTGCCCTACATCACCGCCGACGCCAGCGGTCCCAAGCATCTCACCCAGACCCTCACGAGGGCGCGCTTCGAGGCCATGCTGGAGCCCATCCTCGCCAAGCTGCGCGTGCCCTGCGAGAACGCCGTGAAGGACGCCAAGCTCAGCCACCACGAAATCAACGAAGTGGTGCTGGTGGGCGGCTCCACTCGCATTCCCAAGGTGCAGGAACTGGTCAAGACCGTGTTCGGCAAGGAGCCCAACAAGAGCGTGAACCCCGACGAAGTGGTGGCCGTGGGCGCCGCCGTGCAGGGCGGCGTGCTGGCGGGCGACGTGAAGGGCGTGCTGCTCCTCGACGTGACGCCCCTGAGCCTCGGCATCAACGCCAACGGCGGCCAGATGAGCGTCATCATCCCCCGCAACACCACCATCCCCACCAAGAAGAGCGAGATCTACACCACCGCCGTGGACAACCAGCCCGGCGTGGATATCGAAGTCTTCCAGGGCGAACGGCCCCTGGTGGAAGGCAACAAGCTCCTGGGCCACTTCCATCTGGCGGGCATTCCTCCCGCACCCCGCGGCATTCCCCAGATCGAAGTCACCTTCGACATCGACGCCAACGGCATCGTCCACGTGACCGCCAAGGACAAGGGCACGGGCAAGGATTCCAGCATTACCCTCACGGGCACCACGGGCCTTTCCAAGGAAGAGATCGACGCCAAGGTGGCCGAGGCCGAAAGCCACAAGGCCGAGGATGAGAACCGCAAGAAGCTGCTCGAAGACAAGAACATCCTCGATCAGACCATCTACCAGCTCGAAAAACTGCTCAAGGAAAACGGCGACAAGCTGCCCGAAGCCGACAAGCAGGAAGTGGAAGGCGCCATCACCGAAGGCAAGGAAGCCCTGGCCTCCCTGGACGCCGACCGCATCAAGAAGGCTCTGGAGAACATCCAGCAGAAGTCCCACAAGCTGGCCGAGCAGATGTACAAGCAGGCTCCTGCGCCGGAAGCCGCGCCCAGCGAGGACAAGAAGAAGGACGACGACGTGATCGACGCGGAGGTTGTCAACTAAGCACCTTCACGCAGAAAAATGGGCCGGGTTCGCCCGGCCTTTTTTTTGGTCGCGTTAAATCTTAGCCATCAAGACGCAGATTATGATAGGGTTCGCATATGGCCGCTCATCCCGATTACTACAAGATCCTGGGCGTTTCCAAAGGCGCCTCGGACGACGACATCAAGAAGGCGTACCGCAAGCTGGCGCGCAAGTACCATCCCGATCTGAACCCCGGCGACAAGCAGGCCGAGGCCAAGTTCAAGGAATTGAGTGCCGCGAACGATGTGCTTTCCGACCCCGAAAAGCGCAAGAACTACGATCAGTTCGGCGATCCCGCAGGCGCGCCCCAGATGGGCCATCCGGGCTTCGAAGGAGCCGGCGGCCAGAGCTTTGATTTCGGCGATCTGGGCGAAGCCTTCGGCGGCTTCTTCCAGAACTTCGGCTCCGGCCGCCGCGCGCGGCGAGCAGGGCCCAAGCCTGGCGAGGATCTTCAGCACACGGTGCGCATTTCCTTCCAGGACGCCTTCAAAGGCACCAAGCTGCCCCTCCAGGTGTCCCGCACCGAGACATGCCGCGCCTGCCAGGGCAGCGGCGAAGCCCCCGGCGCCTCCAAGACCACCTGTCCCACGTGCAAAGGCCGCGGCTATTTCGAGCAGGGGGGCATCCTCCGGGGCCGCGTGGAATGCGACGATTGCGGCGGTGCGGGGCAGAAGGCCGCCCCCTGCCCGGAATGCCAAGGCCGTGGGCGCAATCCCAAACGCGAGACCGTCACCGTGGCCATCCCTCCCGGCGTGGAGGACGGCGCCAAGCTGCGGGTGGCGGGCAAGGGCGAAGCGGGCCGCCGGGGCGGCGGAGCGGGCGATCTCTACCTGCAGGTGCAGGTGGAACACGATGCCCGTTTCGAGCGCAAAGGCCCCAATCTCTACGTGAAGCTGCCCATCAGCTTCACCGAAGCCGCCCTGGGGGCCAAAGTGGACATTCCCACTCCCGAAGGCACCTCCACCATCAAGATTCCCCCCGGCACCCAAAGCGCCTCCAAGCTGCGCCTCAAGGGCCAGGGTATGCCCGTGCCCAAATCCGATCAGCGGGGCGATCTCTTCGCGGAAATCCAGGTGGTCACGCCCAAGATCCAGGACGAGCGCAGCAAGGAACTGCTGCGGGAACTGGGCGACCTCAACGACCACGGCATTCGGCACTAGGAGCAAGGCATGAAGCGCGATTCCAAAGCGGGTTCGTACATGATCGGCGTGGTGGCGCTGCGCTACCAGATCCACCCCCAGACCCTGCGCCTCTACGAGCGCGAAGGCCTGCTGCTGCCCAGCCGCACCGAAGGCAAGACCCGCCTCTATTCCGACGAAGACCTGGAGCGCCTGGAGTTCATCCTCAGCCTCACCCGCGATCTGGGCGTGAACCTTGCGGGCGTGGACGTGGTGATGGGCCTCCGCGACCGGCTCCAGAAGATGCAGGACGAACTGCAGCAGCGCCTGGAACGCTACGAAGCCAAACTGCGGGAAATGGGCCTCGAACTGGACGACGACCTGCCCGAAAACCCCAACCCCACCGGCCTCATGAAAGTTTCGTCCCACGGGCTTCGGAAACGGAAGTAACTTCACGTTCACCTGCCCCCCAGGATGAACCCCGCCGCCGCCTTCGCTATGCTGAAGCTCCGCGCCAGGTGATTCGTGTCCCTTCGTCCTTCCAATGAACGCGGCCTCGACCGCTACTTCGATTCCATTCGCCGGCTGCCGCTGCTGACGGCGGAGGAGGAGAAGGCCTGCGCGCCCCGCTGGCGCGAGGGCGATCCCGAAGGGCTGCGGGCCTTGGTGGAAGGCAATCTGCGCTTTGTGGTACGTGAGGCCAACAAGTTCAAAGGCCTGGGACTCGAATTGCCCGATCTGGTGGCCGAGGGCAACGTGGGGCTGCTGGAAGCGGCCAAGCGCTTCGACCCGGATCGCGAAACGCGCTTTCTCACCTATGCCGCGTGGTGGGTGCGCCAGGCCATCTTCCAGGCCTTGGCCAAGCACGCCAGTCCCGTGCATCTGCCCGGCAAGGTGGCCTGCCGCCAGGCCCAGCTTTTCCGCACCCTTCAGAAACTCGAGCAGGCGCTGGGCCGCAAACCCACGCCAGAGGAACTGCAGGCGGCCCTGCCCACCTTCACTCCGGCGGAACTGGACTTCCTGCAGATGCTGCACTGGACCTTCGATATCCTCTCCACGGAGCAAGTGGTGGCGGGAGAGGACCGCACCCTGGGCGATTGCCTTGAGCAGAATGTGGAGCCCAATCCGCTGGCGGCCCTGGATCACGCGACCTTCCACGAACAGATGCGCCAGAGCCTGGCGGCCCTGGACCCCAAGGAGCGCCGGGTGCTGGAATTGCACTTCGGCCTCAACGGCCACGAGCCCCTTTCCTTCGAGGCCACCGGCCGCGCCATGGAGCCGCCCATCAGCCGCGAGCGGGTGCGGCAACTGGAAGTGCGCGCTTTCGAAAAGCTGCGCTCCCGCCGCAAGGATCTGCTGAAGCCATACCTGGAAGGAGACCGCCCATGAAGGGCCACGCCCACTGTCCCCATTGCCACGGGCGCGGCGTGCTGCTCGATCCCGATCCCCTCAGCCCGGCGCGCCCCTGCACCTGCGTGAAGGAAGGGCACAGCGAGGATCTGGGCATTCCGGCCCGCTATCAGGCCGCCACCCTGGAGAGCTTCTGGGAATGGTGGAAGCTCCAGCATCCCCGCGAAGCGATCCTGCATCAGCTCGACACCGCGCGGCCATTGCTGGAGCACGAAGCCACGCCGGAATTGGCGGCCAAGCTGGATCTCATCCTCTTCAAATGCACCGACAAGGCGACCGGGGGCTGGAAGGATCTGAAGCCCGCCCAGGAGCCCGAAGGCTATCGCGCCCTGTTCACCTGGACCAAGCGCGACCGCGATGCCGTGGACCTGTGGTGGCTGGATGGCCCCCCCGGCAGCGGCCGCAGCACGTTGGCCGCCGCCGTGCTCAAGGCCTACAGCGACCGCACGGGCGAAGGGGGCAAGTTCGTGTCGGTGCGCGCCTTCAGCCAGGAATTGAAGGATGTCTATTACGACACCCGCAGCTTCACCAACCGCGATTTCCAGAGCGAGCGCGACCGCATGGAGCCCTTGCTGCGCGCGCCTTTCCTGGTGCTGGACGACCTGGACCGCATGGATTCGGATATCCGCGTGGTGCGGGCCTTCGCGCAACTGTTGGACCATCGCTACGCCGAAGAGCGCCCCACCCTGGTTACGGCAGGACGCTGGGTGACGGGCCTGCAAAGCCTCGGCGTGGATAGCTTTCCCCTCCTCCGCCTCGACGATCCCAACCTCCTGCGCCGCTTGGGTCTGGCCCGGCGCGTGGTGCTGCGTCCCATGCTGGAGCGGCTGCTGGATGCCATGGGCGGGTAGGGCGTGAAACCACTGCTTCGCCTTCTTCTGCGCTTCCATCTGCGCCGCGCCCGCTGGCTGTGGGCGGCGCTGGCCGCGGTCACGCTGCTGCTGGGCGGAGGCATCGCGCGGGTGGAGCGCCGTCTGGATCTCATGAGCCTGTTGCCCACGGAGCATCCCGTGGTGAAAGCCAGCCTCGAAGCGGGCGTGGGACAGCAGGAAATCCTCTGGCTGGCGGCGGAAGGCAGCGCCGACACGCTCGAAGCCCGCGAAGCCTGGATGGAAGCCCTGGTGGGCCGCCTGATGGCCCAAGGCACCATGCCCGAAAACGGCATCGATCCCCTAGGACGTCTTTCCCGCCCCTGGCCCGTGGGCGGCGCCAAAGGGCCTTCGCTCTGGCCCGCGCTGCTGGCAGCCAGCGGCCTGGTGGAAGGCGATCCCGACGTGACACGCCTAGTGACCCAGCAGGCCTACGGCCTGGCTCCCGCCCTGATCGGAGATCGGCTGGCGGTGCTGGGCGATGCGACCCAACTGCGCCAACGCTTCCGCGACACGGCCAAGGCCCTTGGTTCTCCCGATCCCGTGAAGGCCCGCCTGGCCCAACTCGACCCTCTCAACCTGCGGGAGCTCATGCCCGCGCAGCAGGAAAGCCTCGCCAGGGCGAAGCAGAGCGCCAAGGCCTTCCCGCTCAAGCTGCACGGACCTTGCCTCGCCACGCCCGATGGCCGCTTCGTGCTGCTGCCCTTGGTGCTGGATTTCCCCAGCGGCGATTCCGGCGCCACGGCCAGGGTGCTGACGTGGCTGGGCCAGGGCGCACAAGGGGCCCTGCCCGCCAAGGCGCGTCTGGGCGATGTGGAGCGGGCCTTGGCCGCGCGACCGGATCGCGCCTTCGCCCTCCAGGCCACGGGCGCTCACGCCATCGCCCTGTGGGAAGCCCAGCGGCTGGGCCACGAAGTGGCGCTGAGCCTGATCCTCTCTTTCATTCTCATCGGCTTCGTCTATTGGGGCGGCTTCCGCACCCTGGCGGGCTACGGTTTCGTGGTGGCGCCGCTGCTGCTGGGCATGGTGTGGACCCTGGGCTCCGTGGGCTGGATGCTGGGCCGCCTCAACCTCATGGCGGCGGCCTTCGGCGCGGTGCTGCTGGGCGTGGGCGACGATGTGGGCATTCTGCTCTTCAGTCGTTATCGTGATGAACGCCAGCAAGGGCGTAGCAAAGCCTTGGCCCTGCGGGCGGCGCTGCTCGGCACCGGCCCAGGCGTGGTGGCGGGCGTTCTGGCGACTTCGCTGGCTTTTTTGGCCTGCGTGGTCGCGCCTTTCCCCGGTTTCCGGGATCTGGGCCTCACGGCGGGCGTGGGCTTGCTGGCCTGTCTGGCCGCCAGTTTCCTGCTGCTGCCGCCTCTGCTGCTGGTCTTCGACAAGGGGCGCGGTCCCTTCGCGCCCCGCGCCGATTTCGCGGTGGAGGTGCGCCCTCGCAGGCCGCGATGGAAACCCCTGCTGGCTTCTGCGGCGGTGCTGCTCTGCCTGCTCGGCGCGTTCCGCGTGCGATGGGAAGAGGATCTGCGCCGCTTCCGACAAAACGGCAATCCCGCCCTGGCGCTCCAGGAAACCCTCGGCAAGACCCTGGGCGCGGGCCTTCAGCCCTGGGCGCTCCAATTCCCCTTGGATGATGCCGCCTCCTTGGCGCATCGCTGGAACACCGTGGCCGAAGCCCTGTCGAAGGAAGGCCTGCCCCTGCCCCGCTGGCAAAGCCTTGCGCCCGATCTGCGCCAGAAGCTCGGCGGCGAGGCTTGGTACCAGGAGGCCCGGAGCCTCGCTGCCCAGGAAGGCCTGGACGAAGAAGCCCTCGGAGGAGCCCTCGCCTCGTTGCAGCGGGCCGTGAACGAACCCCTGGAAGGGCCCCGCGCCCTGCGGGATCTGATGGCGGCCTCCGCCCGATCCCCTCGCCCCGATGCCCCGCTCTCCGTGCCTTTGCGGCTTTCCGAACGCGCCCAAGATCGGGTGGAAATCGTGGCAGAGCCCGTGGGCGTGCGCGCCGTAGGCACCCGGCCCCTGTTCCAGGCCATCAAGGCCGTGGCCCGCAACGCCCTGCGCCAGGTGGTGCTTCTGGCCTTGGCGGCCGTGGTGGGCGTGGTGGCCTTCTTCGGGCGACGGCTGCGTTTCGTGGCCCTGGCCCTGGCCCCCATGATCGCCAGCCAGATCGGCGTGTTCGGGGTGTTGGGCTGGAGCGGCGAACCCCTCACCTTCCTGAGCCTCGTGGCCATTCCCATCGCCCTGGGAGTCAGCGTGGACACAGCCTTGAACCTGCTGCATCGCTCCCGTCGCGATGCTCATGCCGCTCCCAAGGTGGCGCGAGTCAACGCCGTATGCGCCCTCACCACCCTGGCGGGCTTTGGCGGCCTGGTCTTCAGCGGCTACCGTGGCCTGCGCGGCCTGGGCCTCGCGGCGCTGGGCGGCACGGCCTTGGCCCTCCTGGTCACCCAATGGCTGTTGCCCTGGCTTCTGGAGCGATGGCCCGTGGGAGAGGAACCGAACGCCAAGCTTCCTCAAGCGTGACCTTCCATGCAGAAGGGGAGGGAGCGAACGCTCCCTCCCCCAGTCGCAGGAAAGCGCGCTCTGCTACTTCAGCGCAGCCAGAGCGGCGTCGTAATTGGGTTCGTTGGCGATCTCGCCCACCAGCTCGGTGTGCGTGACCTGGCCTTTTTCATCCACCACCACCACGGACCGTGCCAGCAGGCCCTTGAGGGGGCCTTCGGTCAGCGTGAGGCCATAGGCCTGGCCGAATTCGGGAGAACGGAAGGTCGAAGCGGGCACCACGTTGTTCAGGCCTTCCGTGGTGCAAAAGCGGGTGGCGGCGAAGGGAAGATCCGCGGAAACGCACAGCACCACGGTGTTGGGCACGTCGGAGGCCCTCTTGTTGAAGGTGCGCACGCTGGTGGCGCAGGTGGGCGTGTCCAGGCTGGGGAAGATGTTGAGCACCACGCGCTTCCCTGCGAAATCCTTGAGCGTGATTTCGCTGAGGTCGTTCTTCACCAGACGGAAATCGGGCGTGGCGGATTTGAGGGCGGGCAATTCGCCGGAGGTTTTGAAAGGGTTGCCTTTGAGCGTGACGGTGGCCATGAAAGCTCCTCGTGAAAGTGAGCTTTCAGGATAAAGGATTCAGCGCCTGGGCGGAAATCCCGCCAGCAACCGGGCCACTTCGCTCGACACCAGTGCTTCGGCTTCTTCTCCGGTCTCGTTGCCCGTCATGGCGCCCACCGCCGCGCCGTGCCACACCAGCTGGTTGGTCCTGAAATCCACGATTTCCACCACGATGGTGCCCTCGGTGTAGGAATGGTTCTGGCTCACCACCGTGCTCACGCCCATCCTCGGACCCCACCAGGGCCGATAGCCCCAGCCCATGCCGATGCGGGTGGCGGTACGGTAGCGGCGTTCCTTGTAGATGGGGTAGTACGTGATCAGGAAATCAGGGTCGCTGTTGTTTTCGAGCCGGAAGCCCTTGGACACGAGATCCTTCTCGATGGCTGCCTTCACCCGGCGATCCATGAGAGGGTTGTCGGAATTGGCCACGTTGCCTTTGACGCGCTTGGGGGCGCTCATCCAATCAAAGGTCTTGTAGGCGGCGAAATTGGCGCGGGAATCGAAATCGTACTTGATCTCGGCGCGACCGCAGGCCGTCAGGAACACCAGAGCCACCGAAGCCAGCGTCATGGTCAGGATTCGCATAGAGCCCCCTTCCCTCCATTTGATGCACATTGGACCCGTTCAGGTTCCAGAAGGTTGTGACAATGCCTCAACTCGTCCTTGCCGCCACACCATGAACGCCCCGCCGTGAGCCCAGGGCAGCGCCACGCCGTTGCCGTGAACGTGGTGGGTGTGGAAGTGGCCCGTCAAAAAGATCCCCTGCCCGTGGCTGGCCGCTGCCTTCTGGAAGGCTTCTGCAGGGAATTGGATCTTGTAGGCTTCGTTGGTGGTGCGAAGACGGCGCTCGATGCCCGAGGCCAATGCCCTGGCCCATCGCCCCGGCAGCAAGCGGAACAGCAGCCACAGCGGGCCGCTGCGGGACACGAGGCACCAGAAGCGGTACTGGAGATCCCGATCATTCAGCAGATCGCCATGCTCCCAGGCCAAGCCTTCATCGGGCAGCGCACCCGAAACGCCTTCGCCCAGAAGACTGAAGGAAGAATGGAGGCCATCCAGGAAGTATTCCCGATTGCCCATCCACACCCCCACCCAGCGCCCCGCGCTGCGCCGTGCCTCGGCCCAGGCCAGGAACTCCCGCTGCGCTTCGCTTTGCATGTGCGCCAGGCCGATCCACACATCGAACACATCGCCCAGGAACAGCCAATCGGCTTCTGGATGCGCCTTCGTGGTTTCCTCCAGGCCGGTCAATTCACTACCCCAATGGGCATCGGCCACGAGGATCAAGGGCCGGGCCGCGTCGGGACGCCGCTGTGTGCCCCGCCACCAGCCGAAGCCCTCCAGGCGCCGACTCCACAAAAAAGGCAAGCTCATCATCGCCAGGCCGAAAGCGCCGCCCAGCGTGTCCGCCAGCCAATCGAACACGTCGCATTCCCGGCCCGGCACGAAGGATTGATGCCATTCATCCAGCGCCCCGAACAGCGACACGAGGATGAAGATCAGCAAATGGCGCCGATACACAGGCAGGCGATGGCTCGTGCTGCGCAGCGCCCATTCCAGCGTGGCCGCCAGCAC
>JAJTBC010000169.1 GCA_021287085.1 Bacillota bacterium
CGTCCCGGCCCAGCACCAGCAAGGGGCGCAACAATTCGTCGATGACTTCGACGCCGACCGAAGCCACTTCCGGGGTGGGCGTCTCTGATCCCGCACGACTGCGCACCGCCCGGTCGAACTCCGCCAGAGGGATCTGAAGCTGATGGGCGAGGCTGGCGAAAAGCTCCCGACGTTCCAACGTGCGGGGCAAAAACACCAGGAAATCCGCCAATTCTTTGAGGGCCGCCATGCGATCGGGAATGCGCCGCACATCCTTGCCTGTCAGGGCGCGGTTGATGACGAAGGTGGTCCAATCCGGGGCTTGGCGCACCAACTCTCTGAAAGCCTCCGCCCCCAGTTTCATGCACCAGGTATCGGGATCTTCGCCCTGGGGCAGCAGCAGCAGCCGCACATCGAAACTGGCGGGAAGGGCCAAGGCCAGCGCCTTTTCCATGGCGCGAATGCCTGCGGCGTCACCGTCGAAGCACAGCACCAGCCGCTTGGTGAAGCGCCCGATCATCTGGAGATGCTGTTCCGTGAGAGCCGTGCCCAGGGGCGCCACCGCCTGGTTCACGCCTTCCTGATGCAACTGCAGCACATCGAAGTAGCCTTCCACCACCAGGGCGCCCTCCTTGAACGCGCCCTTGGCCCGCTGGAATCCGAACAGCACCGAGCTTTTGGAAAAGAGCGAGGTTTCACGGGTGTTCAGGTACTTCGGCTTATCGTCACCGAAGGCACGACCACCGAAGGCGATGAGGCGCCCCCGGGCGTCGTGGATGGGGATGGTCAGTCGATGCCGAAGGAAATCAATGGGCTTGCCTTTCTCGCTGCGGGAAATGAGCCCCGCCTGCTCCATGAGCTCGGGCGAAAAGCCTGACTTCCGCAAATGCGCGATGAGGTTGTCCCACCCTTCCGGCGCAAATCCGAAGCCCGCTTCGTCCGTGAAGGCCCCAGAAAAGCCGCGCCCTTTCAGGTATTCCAGAGCTTTGGGCGTTTCCCGTAACCGCGCCTGGAAGTAGGCCTGGGCCGTATCCAGGGCCGCGCGCAGGCGTTCTTCCAGATCCATTTCCGCGGCCGAACGCTCTCGTTGGCGAGGCAGTTCGATGCCCGCCTGCTTGGCCAGCTGTTCCAGCGCCTCGGGAAAGGTCAGGCCCTCCCGCTCCTGAAGCCAGGTGAACGCATCGCCGTGCTTGCCGCAGCCGAAGCAATGGTAGAAGCCGCGGTCGCCCACCACCTGGAAGCTGGCCGAGCGCTCGGAATGGAAGGGACACAGCCCCACCCACGCGCTGCCCTGCTTGCGCAGCTTTACCGCTTGGCCCACCAGGGCCACCAGGTCGGTCGCGTCTTTCACGCGCAGGATCAGCTCACGGTCGCGCATTGGCCTTCCAGGATACAGTGCCGCGGTGTTCAGGCGCCTGGTGCAGGAAAAGGTGAAGCAGGTTCCCTCTTCCACGCCAAGACAGGCGTTTTCTTTTTCCCTGCCACTCTGGGCCGCCCGTGGCAAGCTAGGGCCAGGAGGACTTTCATGGGAAACGCCATCCTGGACACCGTTCTGCTCTTCTCGTTGCCCGCCTCGGGCAAGTCGGAAACGCGCACCTACATGGCCAGCCTCACTCCCGAACAATGCGTGCAGGACATGGCCATGGGACCGACGCTGCAGTTGGATGATTATCCCTACGTGCACCTGATGCACCGCCTCGACGACGAACTGGTGGCCCACGGCTGGCACGCCTGCTACTACCACGGCCCCACGCGGCCCTTCCAGGAAGCCTGGACCTGGGCCGTGCTCATTGAGCTGCTCAACGAGGATTACGACGACCTGATCCACCGGCGCACCCACAGCCCCATCAGCGCCGCCCAGCACTTCATGGATCGCATCGACGCCGCCCATGCCAAGGTGGGCCTGCCCCAGCACATGGGCGACGTGCCCCACCGCATCCGCTGCCGCGTGGCCGAAGCCATGGAAGCCGATGCGCGGCACGAACTGGAGATCCTCAACGCCACCTGCAGCCAGGATCGCGAGGGCAAGACCGTCGTCATCGAATGCGCCAGAGGTGGCCCCAACGGCAGCGCCTTTCCCATCACGCCGCCCCACGGCTACTGGAGCGCGTTCCAACAGCTCAGCCCCCAGATTCTCGAACGGGCCAATATCCTCTATGTGTGGGTGGACCCCGCCGAAAGCCGCCGCAAGAACATCGAACGGGGCCTGCCCAATGCCCAGGGCAGCATCCTCAACCACAGCGTGCCCATGGAGGTAATGCTGGCCCACTACGGCACCGACGACATGGCTTGGCTCATGGAACAGTCGGACAAACCCAACACGGTGAAGGTGGAGCGCATCCTGGATTGCGGC
>JAJTBC010000209.1 GCA_021287085.1 Bacillota bacterium
GGGCTGGATAGATGTTTTTCAGAAGCTTGATTCTGCTCGGACTCTGCTTTTCGGGGATGGCGGGGCAACCCAAATGGCCCGAACTGCCTTCGGGACTGTGGGAAAAGCGTTCCAAGGATTTCCCCGAGTCGCCTCAGGCCGTTGTTCTCCTGGAGCGGGCCGACTTCAACGAGAAGAACATCCAGCGGTTCCGGCGCCTTCTCGTTCTGGGCGAGGGAGGCCGAACCGTGGCAGAGGTTCACGACATGAATCCGGACGCTCGATCCATCGAGGGGCGAGTGGTGCAGCCCGATGGCTCGAGCGTTCCGTTCGAGCCGGGACGGGATGTGATCACCAGGACCGCCCTGTCCACCACCAAGAGTGAGCGAAAGGTCCTCCACATCTTCCCCCCTGGATTGAGCAGCCACTGCCTTGTGGATCTGCGATGGGAAGAGCCCATCGAGGAGAGATGGAGGGCCATCCCCGAACACTACGGATACGTTTTGGAGTGGAGTTTGACCGCATCCGTACCGATCCTGCGCTACGAACTCAAACTCACGCCGGAGAACATGAGGAGGGATTGGAACTACAAATTCGAAGTGGATTCCGCCTGTTCGCCCAAGGTTGAATCGAACGCGGGAGACCACAGCTTTGTGTTCGAGAACATCCCCGCCAGGGAGCAGATTCCTTTCCTCTCCAACGCAGAAATCGGACGGCCTAGGTTTTTCTACTTCTATCAGGTTGATCTGTACGATGACGTCGAAAGGCTGTACGGCTTTGGAAGCAAGCCCGACGTGAATCTTTGGCAGGCCATTGCGCAGACCTTCGAGTGGAAGGCGTACGAATGGAACGTGGATAGCGGAACTCGTTTTGAAGCGTGGACGCAACGGGCTTTGCGCGACCTCCCGCCCGATCCCGTCGAGAAGGCCAGAACCCTTCTGCTACGGCTGCACCAGAGCGTAAAACCCATGGGCCAACTGACCGTGGCAGAGGCGGCAGCACTGCCAAAGCAGCCGCTCCATAAGCCTGGATCCTCCGTTGACCTGGACAAACTGCTCGAAAGGGGAGTGGCGGAAGCCCATCCGCTACGGGTTTTTTATTACCGCCTTCTGAGGATGGCCGGCTTGGACCCCGTCATTCTTCACCTCATCGATCGCGAGGAGAATCGGCTGCGCCTCACCCATGGGAACGTCTGGCAATTCGATGAAACCGCGATCGGCATACGGAAACCGGATGGATCCTTCTTCTTTCTGGATCCATCTTCCCGGTGGTCCGCCGGAGAAATTCGGCCCTGGTTCCTGGAAACCAAGGGGCTCCTGGTTATCCCTGGAAAGACTCAAAAGGAGTGGAACATTCAGAGTTTTTCCCTGCCCGGCCGATCTGCGAACACCAATGTGGAACGCTGGAAGTTTCACATCTCGGCCACAGACCACGAAGAAAGGATCTCCCTCGAAGGCTCCGCCATCGGGCCCAAGGCCTGGGCTCTCCGATATCATTTGGCGCCGCACGAAGCCAAGGAGCAGACCCAAAAATGGCAGGCCCGGCTTGAATCCGGCGCCCAAACCGTACGATGGTCGGAAGTCGATCTCATGGACGCCCAGAACCCAGAGCGCCCCCTCGCCTGGAAAGCCGTTGGGAAGCGAGAGTACGAGGAGGGAAGGCGCCTCGAGATCCGGCCCTTCCCTGGGCTGACGCTGCCCGTCTCCCTCCCGGAGGCCTGGCCCCCCAAGCGCGATCGGGCCATTCTCATGCCCTATCCATTCACGCTGGAGGCCGAGAGCCATATCCAGATTCCCGATGGCTTCGACCTGCCGGAGGAAATCACTTGGCAGAAGTCCAATAGTCTCGGGGAGGTGACCTGGACCGCGCATGCCCTTGCCATCCCTGGCGCCTCCCGGGAATGCGTCATCCGCATGAGGATCAAGTTGAATGAATCCATGTTCCCCCCGGAAAAGTATGGGGATCTCAAGGAATGGTCGTCTTGGGTCATGGAGGGCTTCACTCGCGTCGCGGTCATGAAGAACACCGCCTCCGACCATAAGCACTAGCCGTTTCGAGCTTGACACCCTTCCCTCTCGAACTTGCCCAGCCTGCTATTCTGAGTTCCACGCTTCCTCGTTCATTGAATGGTCCATGCGCCTTCCAGCGCCCTTTAGGTGTTGGTTTTTTCTGGGGGTTCTATGAGCATTCGCAAGCTTTTTCCTCTTGCCGGGTTCCTGCTGGTTCTAGCGGTTGGCTGTGATCAAAAGGCCGACCCCACCACGGCGAACAAGAAGGCTGTCCAGGATTCCTTCGCCGCAATGGACAAACAGGACTATGCACGCTGCCGGGAGCTTTGGCCTGCAGTGAATCCGCCTCAAAAGCCGATAAAAATCGTCGGCTCTCCCGACATGGACCGAGAGGAACTCATTTCCTTCCTCCAGACCTACTGGAAAGCCTTCCCAGACACCAAGCACACGATCCAGAACTTGGTCGCAGAGGGGGACCTCGTCGTGGCCTGGGTCACCTGCGAAGGCACTCAGCTTGGCGATTTCGAGGGTCTGCCTGCCAGCGGCAAGCACATCCATTACGCCGGGGTTCACCTCGTCAAATTCGCCAACGGGAAGATTCAGGAATGGTGGGTCATGGACGACAACCTTGGGATGATGCAGCAGCTCGGCATGGAGCTTTCCGCGCCTAAAGCTCCCGATCCGAACCGGAAGGGCAAGTAGGCTCCATCCCCTGGTTTCTTGGCTGGAGTCTGGGCCCTGGTCCAATCCAGGAGTTGCCTTTCCTGCTATGCTCATCCAGCGATCTTTCTGAACTTCTCCTCTCCGTTCCCTGTACTGCCTTAGAAGTGCAGGTAGGATTCCGTCGTCATGTGTCAATGCCAACCGCAATCTTCATGCTGTTGCGCGTACCCGCTTCCCGCAGGCACAAGCGAATCTCAACTGCGTCCACGGACGCTCATTCACGGAGGACGTCATGAACAAGAAGTTCCTTTCCCTCTTCGCCACCGTTGCTGCCCTTAGCGCCCTGGGCATCGGCTGCGCCTCTGGCGGCCCTCAGAAAATGACCGATGCCCAACAGACCGGCGTACGCACCGAAGTGACCCAGGCCATGCACGCATGGATTGGATCCTGGGAGCGCCTCGACTTTGACGGCGTAATGAAGGCCATGGCCGACACCCCCGACTTCGTTTTTTGCGACGTGGACGGAAAGCAGTACGACAGAGCGGCTTTCCGCAAGAGCGTGACGGAAATGCTTGCCAACTGCTCCGCCGAAAAGGTGGAAACCAAGAAAGAACGGGTCTATGTCCTGGCACCCGACGCGGCCCTCTACGTTTGGCTGGGTTCCGTGGAGTTCACCCAAAAGGACGGCAGCATTCTGCGAGTCGATCCCTACAGCGCTTCGTTCCTTTTCAAGAAGTTCGGCCAGAACTGGCAAATCGTCACCCAACACGAGTCAGCCCCTCCGCCCCAGGCCCTGAAACCGGCAGAACTGGAGCCGAAAAAGAAATAGGCCGTTCGGGGCAGACATGTAGTCCTTCGCTGCGCTGCAGCCTCGTGCGCGATCCTTCGCCCATGATCTTTCTGAAACGCGTGTTTCCTCTCATGACGCCACGCTGACCGCGCTGTAAGGTCTTTTTGTCGGATCGCACACGCCATTCAACCGGAGGGGTTATGCGGATAAACCTGGTATCCCTTTTTCTTTCAGGACTGCTTGTTTTCTTTTCGCCTGGATGCGAAGCCATCCTCTCGAAGAGGCCCTCCGAGGCTGAGCAAACCGCAGCGTCGGCCCAGGAGATCCTCCACACCTTGGACAACTATTTCGCCGCCGTGAATGCACGGGACAAAGCCTATTTCCTGTCGTTCTTCATCGAGACGGAAGATCTTACTGTCATCGAAGACAAGGACCAGCGCCTTTCCAGGAAGGCCTTTGCCCAATTCCTGGACGATTTTTTCGGCAATGTGACAGAGGTGAAGGCCACCTGGGAGAAACGGGATCTCTCCTTTCTCGCGCCAAACGTGGCGGTCGTGACGGGCACCTTTCGGGTCGATGCCAAGGATGTCAAAGCTGCCCCCATGTCGTTCAGGAACGCCTTCACTTTCGTCCTGGTCAAGCGCGGCGAACGCTGGCTTGTCAAGCACGTCCACGAATCTTCGCTGGATCTTTGATCGTCTGCCCCTTGGTTGGTTTTGCCGTTTGCAATCGGCTGACCGACCCGGCTGGTTCCATCTGCTATCCTTTTCCGCAGCCGGGCGGGATACGCAAACGACCCGCCCTTGCTAGGCGCAGACCAGCGCCGCTCTACTTGGGCGTTAGGCAACGATGAACTCCACGACCGAAACCGTACTCGGGTGCCTTTTCGGCCTCCTCTTTGTCGCCCTGTGGGTGACCCCAGTCCCGCTGGGCTTGCGCGCCGCAAAGCGAAACCACCGAAGCCCCCACTGGATGTGGTTTGGCCTTCATCCAATCACTGGATGGATAGCATTCTTGGTGCTCCGAACATTGCCCCCGATGAAGGAATGTTCGGAGTGCGGCGAAAACACCAAAGCGCATGCCAGGGTTTGCCCCTACTGCCTGACACCCTTTCCAACCATGGGGGGAAGCGGCACTGAATCAATCGCGCCACAAGCCTGCGATATCCAGGCTCTGACGAACAAACACGAAAAGGCTCTTGAAAACGCCATTCTGATCGGACGAATCATCGTGGTCGTCCTGTGCTTTTTATCGGTAGGCCTGTACGCTTTCGTTTACACCATCGCGGTCCTGAAAGGCAACCCATGGGGATTTGCGGCAGGGTTCAGGGAAGCCCGGTTCGACCAGCCTTCTGTCATCGTATTGGTATCCCTTTCGGCGCTCACGTTCATCGGCGTGCTCCTAGGGCTTGGTCGATTCCTGGCACGATCCAGCCTGAAAGCCACAAGTGCGGTGATGGCCTTCTCCATAGCTATGCTTCTCGCCAGCGCATCCCTGGAAACCATCGCCATCTACGGATTGGTCCTGGGTTTCATGTTCGGACCAGGGGTTTCAACGCTGTCTCTCTTGCTATTTATGACCACGATTGTCGGCGGAATCCTTATATTTCCACGCGTAGATCGGTGCAGACCCGCCTTTGACAAAGGTCTGCAAGCAATCCTGGGCAGCCAGCCTTCACCCCCCGGAACTTGATCCTGCTTCGATCCCCGATATCGTCCCTGCCGCGTTTTCACTTCCTCTCTTAATTTTTTTTGCTTCCATTTCCCTTGCCATTTGAATCTCATCGTTACTTTGTCAGGATTAAAACATGCTTAAATCATCCATTAAGCACATTATTTTGATGATGATTTTCTTGCTTTCGTCGCGGATGGTTGTGGCCCAAGAAACCAAGGAAACGAACAGCGGGCTGATCCACATTGAATCCCAAGACAAAGGTTCCATCACCCGATCCGTCACCTTGAAAATTCTGCAAAAAATGATTGCCGATGCGGAAACAAACACTAAAACAATGAAAGTCAAGGACGAAACCTCTGCCCTCAAGCCCCTTGTTTCAGAGAGGACCGTGCTCTCCGATATCTGCATGGGTGCGGACCAATATGAGCACGATCAGCTCGGAGAAGGTGCGATCGTGTGTCTGCTCGGAATCGCCAAGGAGGCCTCGGATCTCCCTTTCGCCAAAGTGTATTTTGAAAAGAAGGATGGAACCGGCTTCGACCTCATTCTTCTCGCCACCCTCCCTCCCGAAAAGACCAAGGCGCTGCGTACGAATGGGACTTTGGGGCACCACCTCTGGGTGGCTCTGTATTGGATACCAAGGGTCCGAAGCCTTGAAGGCCAGATTCTTGTGGACTTCCGGGCCAATCGGACGCGTTTCCGCCCAGGAATCGATCTTCCCTTCCCCAAGTCGTTCGGACAGGGCCTGAAAGACAAAGGTTCCGGTGAACTGATCATCAATGTGGGAACCATGAAAGAAGTGATCGAACGCGAGTACCCCGGAATGGAGATCGCTCCAGAGATCCTCGAAGCCATAAAAGGATTGAACCGGTCCTAGTACCTGCCCACCTCCCGTTCCGCTGGGAAGGCGCGCTGATGCTATTCTGCTCTCACGTTTTTTCCGGCCTTTCCATTCCGATTCTTCGGACGCTCCGACAGCGCCGGGCAACCCTTTTCGTCAGGCGCCTATGGGTCAGGTCAAGATCAAATCGGAAAAGGAACTTGCAGGCCTCAGGGCCGCATGCCGTCTCGCGGCGGCCACCCTCGAGCAGACGGCGCCGCTGATCGTCGAAGGCATCACGACCAACGAGATCAATCAGTTCGTGCACCGCTTCACCCTGCAGCACGGAGGAAAACCGGCCCCGCTCAACTACCACGGGTATCCGAAAAGCATCTGCACTTCGATCAACGAGGTGATCTGCCACGGGATTCCCAGCAAAAGAAAGCTGAAGAACGGCGACATCATCAACGTCGATATCACCACCATCCTCGACGGCTGGCACGGCGATGTTTCCGCGATGTTCTACGTGGGCACGCCCTCGGAGATCGCGAAAACCCTGGTGGAAACCACGCGGGAATGCCTTCGGCTGGCCATCGCTCAAGTGAAGCCTGGGGCCCGTCTGGGCGATATCGGCGCCGCCATCCAGCGGCATGCCGAGGGGCACGGCTTCTCGGTGGTGCGCGATTTCGTGGGCCACGGCATCGGACGAGGCTTTCACGAAGAACCCCAGGTGCCTCATTTCGGCCAGGCGGGTCGCGGCCTGCGCCTGGAGAAAGGCATGACCTTCACCATCGAGCCCATGATCAACCAAGGCGTGTGGCACATGCGCATCCTGGAGGATACGTGGACGGCCGTCACGGCCGATGGGCTGCTTTCCGCCCAGTTCGAACACACCGTCGCCGTCACCGAGGATGGCGTCGAGGTGCTCACCGCCTTTGCGTCGCCCCTGCTGCATAGCGAGGTCTTTCCCGAAGGCCGCTGATCGAACCTCCATCAAGGCCACGGCACATTCATCCTTTTTTTCTGGCGTTTTCCGATGAATTCTTTTTTCTGGAGGTCGCCATGACGCCCGCTCAAGCCCTCGTGCTGAAGTCCCTCCTCGAAGACCAGTCCGTCGCGGCGCTGGCCACTCTCCAGGAAGGGGCGCCCGCCCTTTCCATGGTGCCCTACGCGCTCCTTCCCCACGGGAAGGGCTTCATCCTGCACGTGAGCGGCATGGCTGCGCACACGGCCCAGATGCGGGCCCATCCATCGGTGAGCCTCATGGTGATGGCGCCCCTGAAGCCAGGGGAATCGCCGCTGGCGCTGCCGCGGGTCAGTGTTCAAGGCGTGGCTCGGCCCTGGGGCACGGATGCGCCTGACTACGCCTTGGCCAAAAGCCTCTACCAGGCCCGCTTTCCCGAAAGCGAGATGACCTTTGCCCTGGGTGATTTCTCGATCTTCGTGGTAGAACCCCGCTCGCTCCGCTTCGTGGGCGGCTTCGGGCAGGCCCACACCCTTTCGGCGCAGGAATTCGCTTCCCTCATGGGGAATTGAATCCGCTCCCCGAAACCGCAGGAACTATCCCAGTTCCTCCAGCAGCTTCTTCGCGCCGGGATGGCGGGGATCGAAGCGCAGGGCGGTCTGGGCTGCGGCGCGAGCCTCCGCCGCGCGACCCAGGGCTTTGAGGATCTGGCCGCGCCGCCAATGGGCGGAAGGCAGGCCGCCGGAGCCCCCTTCCAGGGGTTCCCGAACCGCTTGATCCAGGTAGGCCAGGCCTTCGTCCAGGTGTAGGCCGCTGCGGGCGGCGAGCTTACCCAACTGCAGGCGCAGCAGGCTCGGCGCATCCACTTGGGCCAAGGCGCCCTTGGCCACGGACCAGGCCTCCTCCCCCTGGCCTGCGTCCAGCAGGGCATCGGTAATGGCTTCCAGGGCTTTGGCGCTGCGGCACACGCTGGGATAAAGGCGCCGGGCCTCCTGCGCCTGCCGCCGCTTCTGCTCGGCATCGCCCAGGCGCTTGCGGGCTTCGCGGCTGCCCAGGGAATCCAGGTAGCCGTACACGATTTCGGGGTCGCCCGGAGCCTGGCTCAAGGCCCGCTGGAAGAAGGGTTCCGCTTCGCTCCAGCGGCTGGCCATGGCGAGCACCATGCCCTGAAGCAGATCGCCCTTGGGGCCATTCACCGCCCGCAACTGGGCGGCGCAGGCCAGGGCCTTGCGCGTGGAACCGCCCAGCAGCCCCGGCAGTTGCTCATAGGCGAGGCCCAGGCTCATCCAGGCCGTGGTAAGCCTGCCATCCAGGCGGGTGGCCTGCTCGAGATCATCCAGGGCGCCGCTGGCGTTGCGCAGGCTCGAAAAATTGCGCTGCTGCACCGCCGTGCCCGCCCGGGCCAAGCCCCGCGCCAAGTAGGCATCGGCGAGATTGGGCTGAATACGCAACGCCTGTTCGGCAGACGCCAAGGCTTCGCCGAAGCGCTGCATGGCGCTGAGGGCCTGGGATTTGGCCGCCCAGGCCAGGGCATTGTTGGAATTGGCCTTGAGCCGGGCTTCGGCTTCCCCCAACGCCTTGAGGTAGCGCCCGGCCTCCAGGTCGGTGCGGGGCTCGTACGCATTCGCCACCAGGGCGGGCGTCAGCAGGGCGAAGAAGAGGGATCGGGAATACATGGCGGGCTTCCGGCTTCCAAGTATCATTATGCTCCCATGTAAATCATGGGTTCAGGGCAAGCAGGAGGTTTCATGGCAGGACTGATGCAGGGCAAGCGCGGGCTCGTGGTGGGCGTGGCCAATAAATGGTCCATCGCCTGGGCCATCACCCAGAAGCTGGCCGCCGAGGGCGCGGAACTGGCCCTCACCTATCAGAACGAGCGCCTGGGCAAGAATCTGCGGGAACTGGCCTCGGAAATCGGCGATCCCTTGCTCATTCCCCTCGATGTCACCTCGGATCGTCAGATCGTGATGTGCTTCGAACTGCTCAAGCGGGTCTGGGGCCACCTGGATTTCGTGGTGCATGCCGTGGCCTTCGCCCCGCGACAGGCCCTGGAAGGGGAATACGTCTCCACCAGCCGCGAGGATTTCCGTCTGGCCCACGACATCAGCTCGTTCAGCCTCACGGCCCTCACCCATTCGGCCCTGCCTCTCATGGGCGAAGGGGGTTCCATCGTTACCCTGAGCTACCTGGGCGCGGAGCGCGCCATTCCCAACTACAACGTGATGGGCGTGGCCAAGGCCAGCCTGGAAGCCAGCGTGCGCTACCTGGCCAACGATCTCGGACCCAAGGGCATCCGCGTCAACGCCGTGTCCGCGGGCCCCATCAAGACCTTGGCGGCTTCGGGCATTTCGGGCTTCGGCACGAAGCAGCGTCACCATCGCAACCGCGCGCCCCTGCGCCGGGACACGGAGCTGGGGGAAGTGGCCGATGCCTCCGTGTTCCTCCTGAGCGCCATGGGCCGCGGCATCACCGGCCAGGTGCTGTACGTGGACGGCGGCTATAACATCATGGGCGACTGACATCGCAAGAAATTCAAAACAAACCTCTTTCGCCCGTCGCCTCGACCTGCTACACCTGGAAAACCATTCGAGGCAGCCATGATCAAGATCGATATCGCCAATGCGTTGACTCGCACTCTTCCGGTGTCCAAGGCCACGGCTCTGCAGGCTGTGGATCTGCTCACCGAGCGCATGAAGAACGCCCTGCTGGATGGCGAGCGCATCGAGATCCGCGGCTTCGGCGTGTTCGAGCCGCGCCCTCGCAAGCGGGGCATGGGCCGCAACATCAAGACCGGCCAAAGCGTGGCCATTCCCAAGGGCCGCAGCATCCGCTTCAAGCCCGGCAAGGATTTGCGCGACATCGAAATTAAGTAGTGCGCTTTCGCCCCTGGGCCAGCAGGATCATTTCGCGCAGCGTCTTCGCCATGGTCATGGCGGAAACGCCCGTGGGATCGTAGTGGGGCGCCAGTTCGAGACAATCCATGCCCACCAGGCGGCGGCCCTGGAACCGCTTGAGGCCCGCGATGAGCAGATCCCACGTGATCCCGCCGGGCTCCGGCGTGCCGGTGCCCGGATAGAGGCTGGGGTCCAGCACGTCCATGTCTAGCGTGAGGTAGATGGGCCGGTCGGCGAGCTTCGCCAGTACCGCATCCAGCGCTTCCAACGTGAAGGGATGAAGGGTGCCATGGCGCTGCGCCAGTTCCCATTCCTCCACGGAGCCGCTGCGGATGCCGAACTGGAAGAGGTTTTCAAACCCAATCTGATCTGCGGCGCGACCGATGACCGTGGCGTGGGTGAGCACATCGCCCCAGAGATCGGGCCGCAGATCGGCGTGAGCGTCGAAGTGCACCAGCGCAAGATCGGGATGCTCCTCGAAGGCCGCGAGAATCAGCGGCAGCGCCACCAGATGCTCGCCGCCGAAGGCGATGGGGAACTGTCCCTTGGCGCGGATCTCCTTCACGGCGGAAGCAATGTCGGCCAGCACGCGCTCCTTCTGCCCCGGCGGCAAGAAGAGATCGCCGTAGTCGGCGAACTTCACGTCCAACAAGCTGCGCCGCTGATAGAAGCTGAACTCCTCCATGCCGAAGGAAGCCTCCCGCACCGCGAATCCCGCGAACCGCGAACCGGCCTTGAAGGAACTGGTGCCATCCCAGCACACGCCGAAGAGCGCGATGTCGGCTTCCTCCGGCTCACAGGAACCCAGGAACAACGGCAACACGAATTCATGGGACATGGAGACTCCTGAAAACGAAAAGCTGAACACGGAGGAAAGCGGGAGGAATGACCTTCGCACCCTTCAGTGTGCCCTCCGTGTTCCGCTTTTTCTGCGAATTCCTATTCCAGATCCAGCTGCTCCCACTTCACGTGGAAGTGTTCCAGCATGGCCGTGCGTTCCGCTTTCTCCTGCTCAGCAATGCTGGTGTAGGGGCGCAGGAAGACCACGCGGCGCACGCCCCGCCGGATCAGCGCGCGGGTGCAGGTGAGACAGGGTTCATCGGTGACGTACGCCGTGGCCACGGAGCCTTCGGAAAACCCCAAGGCGTTCTCCTCGGCATGGCTGGTGTGCAGGCAGCGCTTGTCGGGGCCGCAGGTTTCCGGCGTGCAGTGGGGCATGCCCGGAAGGGCGCCGTTGAAGCCGCCGGACGCGATGCCGCCATCCGGCCGCAGGAGGATGCAGCCCACCTTCAAGCGGCAGCAGGTGCCGAGGCGGCTGATTTCCTGGGCCATGCGGAGGAACACCTGGTCCTTGAGGCGGGAGCGGGAGGCGGCATCCATGGGAACCTCTTCACGAACGAACGTCGAAATGCACGGTGTGGACGGGGCCTTCGGTGCGATCGATCCACACGAGCTGCGCGCCGAAGGCCTTGGCCAGATGGGCCACGCCTTCGCGGGTTTCCGCCGAAAGGGCTGAACGGTATTCCGGGTGCATGCTGATGCGCACCGTGCTGCCGCGCAACTGCTCGCCGCGCCGCGCCAGCTCCCGATAGACCGTGAGCAGCGCCGATTCCGGGCTGAGGCGGCGACCTGAACCTTCGCAGTGAGGGCAAACGCTGGTGAGCAGGCGATCCAGGCTCGGCCCCGTGCGCTTGCGGGTCATTTCCACCAGGCCAAATTCGCTGATGGCTGCGGCCCTGGCGTGGTTGCGATCCCGCACCAGTTCCTCCTGAAGCCGCGCCATCACGGCCTCTCGGTGGGCGGGGTCCACCATGTCGATGAAGTCGATGACGATGATGCCGCCCAGATTGCGGAGCCGGAGCTGGCGCACGATCTCGGGAATGGCGTCGAGATTGGCCAGGAAGACCGTCTCCTCCAGATCCTTCTTCCCCACGAACTTGCCGGTGTTCACGTCCACGCTCACCAGGGCCTCGGTCTGGTTGATGACCAGGGAGCCCCCCCGCTTGAGGAAGACCTTGGGCTGACGGGCCAGTTCCACTTCCTTCTCGATGCCGAAGGCCTCGAAGAGAGGCAGGTCGCTGGTGAAGTGCTTCACGCGGCTCACCCATTCGGGATGCAGCTTTTCCACGAAGGCCACCACTTCGCGGTAGGTGTCCTCGCGATCCACCCAGAAGCTGGCCACCTCTTCGCGGAAGAGATCCCGCAGCACTTTCTGGAGCAGGCGGGAATCCTGCCACACGAGACTGGGCGCGGGTTTGGCAGCCACCCGGCTCTGGGCCTCGGCCCAGAGATCGCGCAGGGCCGTGATATCCGAAAGCAGGTCCTCGTCCTTTTCGCCGATGGCGGCGGTGCGCACGATGAAGCCCTCGCCGGGCTGCGCGTGGCCCTTGATGAGCTGGCGCAGGCGCTCCCGTTCCTCGGGGTCGGTGATCTTGCGGCTGATGCCGATGTGCTCGATGCCCGGCATGAAGACCAGGAATCGCCCCGGAAAGCTGAGATGCCGCGACAAGCGCGGCCCCTTGCTGCCGATGGGATCCTTCACCACCTGCACCAGCACCTCTTCGCCCTCCCGCAAAGGGGGCAGCGCCACGGGCATGGCCGCAAATTCCAGGGTGGTGCCTGGGTCTTCGTCGTCCAGGGGAGCTTCCTCCAGTTCCTCCAGCCGGTACGCCTCTACTTCATCCACATAGAGGAAGCCGTCCTTGGGGCCACCGATGGTCACGAAGGCACTCTGCATGCCCTGCAACAGCTTGGCCACCCGGCCTTTGTACACATCGCCCACCTGGCTGACGTGGGAACTGCGTTCGATGAATAATTCGCACACCTGCCCGTTTTCAAGAAGGGCAATGCGCGTCTCCAGCGGGGTCGAGTTGACCACCAGGGATCGGCGGACTTCCATGGCTGAAACCTCTCTTTGAATTCGGCCAAGCCGCCCCTTGCGACTTCCCAGGTCCCGCCGGGACGTACCAGCCCAGGGGATG